>CAXTOI010000410.1:0-3789 GCA_964245645.1 uncultured Novosphingobium sp.
CCCGCACGAAATGAAAGCGATCAGCCGGGAATACTTCGACAAGGTCGTGACCGCGATGTTCGCTCAGGCCGATACCAACCGCGACGGCGTGGTCACGCTGGCCGAACTCCAGTCAGTGATCGATGCGCGCCGCGAGACGATCATTCGCGCGCGCTTCAGGACCATCGACGCCAATCACGACGGGCACATCGATATCGATGAATTCATCGCCTGGCAGCACAAGATGGGCTCGGCCGCCGCTTCCGACTACTCGGTCTACGCCGGACACATCGAACTCGTGCCCGAGACCCTCGGGCCGCCGCTGGGCGACAGCGAGCGCGACGAAGCGCTGGCCCTGGTTATCGAACCGCTCAGCGCCACGCTGATCACCAAGGCGAACGTCCACTACAACCGCGGCGCCACGCTGGCGGATATCCTGACCTATGAAAATGCTCGCTTCGACGCTGCCGACAAAAACCATAAAGTATAACTCGTACATCACCAAATCAATAAAAAAAGCCATAGCGCCGACCACCACCGCGGCCCGCCCAACGATCGCCTCGACAACTGATGCATCCACGTGGATAGGTTTGTATCGTCATCCCCGGACTTAATCCCTGGGCGTTAAAATAACCTCTTCTCGTCGCCCCGGGGCTTGAACCGGGGCTAGGCTTCTACTTGGAGTAAGCCACGGCATCCGGATGTAATAATAACAAGATTTTTTCGCTTTTTGCTTACGCCGGTCCAAAAGAAAGCCTGATCCCGGATCAAGTCCGGGAAGACGGTATAGGGCTATCCAGATAATAAATTGTCGCGATTAGAGCCGCAACCCTGAGTCAAGCCCATGGTGATGAGCTAAAGCCGATCGAGCGCTCAGGAGCGCGGATTCGGCATCTCGCCTGCCGGCCTCATCCCGCGCGTACAACACCGAGCCCGGCGACAAGCTCACCGGATGCCAGCCCGCAAAATCGCGCGCCACGCCATTTTCCAGGATCCACAGATAGCCGACCGCAGACGGCACGCTCTCGACCACCGTGTTCACCCCCGGCTTGCCCCGGCATGTCTCGGGCGCGCCGGTCTGCGAGGGATCGCCGACGAAGGGGCCCATCGCCGGGGCATGCACGCGCAACAGCTGGGCCCCGGCCATCGCCCATTGATCATTGGCGAAATCATGCCGCCGCGCCAGCGCATATCCGGCCAGATGCGATCTGCGATCGCGCAACCACGGATCATAATCCAGGCAAGGCCTCACGTTCAGCGTGACCAGCAGCGCATCGCGGGGCATCGCATCCAGTACCGAAAGATCAGCCGCGAATTCCCGGTCGAAAATCGCCAGGCTGATCGCGTTGCCGGTCATTCGCGCGCCCATGAACACCAGCCCCGCGATCGCCAGCAGCTCGACCACGCGCGCCGGGCAATCTTCGCGCGGACGCACCGCAATCAGCGCGGTGGCCATGATCATCGGCACCAGCCGCATGTCGACGAAGCTGGTGCCGCCGACATGCTTGGGCAGCAATACAAAGGCCGCGCCGACGATCGCTGCCCCCAGCGACAGCCCGGCATGGCGTTCGAAGCTGCGCGAACGCCATGTCCAGCCGATCGCACCCACCAGCGCCAGCGCCGAGGCCACGTCCCACATCCCCCAGCGGTCGCGCATGGCCATGACGATCATGCCTAGCTTGCCGATCACGTCGAACCACACCCCGGTTTCGCCGGTGGCGCCTTCGGGATGAGGCCAGAATGCAAACAGCAGGCAAGGCACCATCAGGCACGACAGCGGCGCCGCCGCCCGCGCCAGCACCTCGCGCCAGGCCAACTCCGGTTCCTGCTCGCGCCGCCGGGCCAGCTCACAACCGCCGGCCAGAATGCAGAACACCGCCCAGCCCTCCAGATGGCAAATCCACAAAGCGCAGGAAATCGGCACGAACGCCAGCCAGCGGGACGATCGTAACACAGGCTTGTCCAGCCTGATCCACAATGCCAGCGCCCAGGTGCCAAGCGCCGTGCACAACGTAAAATTCAGGAAGCCGTATTGGAACGGATAACCATACACCAGCGGCAGCGCCAACAGGGCGGTGGGCGGAACATGGCCATGAACGACCCGTGCCAGAACCAGAAAACCGGCTGCCTGAACTACCACGATCGCGATCGCAATCGCCTTCAACGCCGGCTCCAGCCCCATATGCGGGGCGAGCAGCTGCATCAGCAGATCGGTCCCCAGGTTCGGGATCGCGGTCCAGCGAAAGCTGTACCACTGCGCCAGGCTGGCGCTCTTGCCGCCATCGATCTGGACGGCAAAAGCGCCGAGATGCCCGCCCAGATCGGTCAGCGGCGGGGTATGCGGCCAGACCAGCGGCAGCGCCGCCGCGATACAACACAGCACCTGCAGCCAGCTGGCCTGCAGCCATGCCACGACAACCCCGCCGACTGGCGCGACGGGCGCGAAACTGCCTTCCCAGTGATCGACCGGCAGCCATTCTTCCAGATCGGAAAGCGGCAAGGCGGGCAGGTTCGTCGCCTGCAACAAAGCGCTCGGACCGTCAGGTCGGTTCACAGGCCGGCCACGCGCAGCCCGGATTTCGCGGGGTATCTCACCATCAGTAATGCCGACCCTTCTGCATTGGCTGGTAAATACCCGAAGGATCGTCGATGCCGCAGATCACCTTACACGCAGATGAACGAGGGTCTTAGCAATGTCACGCCCGATCCGGCGCTGGAGCCGACAACACCGATGATAGCCGACCTGCCGAGACGATTTGCACCGCTGCACTTGTGGCTCGGATTGACCGGGTTGACGGTGCTCACCCGGCTGCCCGCACTCCTCGACCCGCGCGCCATCGACGACGAAGCGGTATATGCCGTTGTCGCGCGGGTCATGCTCGCCGGCGGCCTGCCTTACCGCGATGCCATAGAACGCAAGCCGCCCTTGCTTTTCGCAGTCTACTGGGGCGTGTTCCGGCTGTTCGGCGAGGCAAACTGGCTGGCGCTGCACCTCGTTGCCATAGGCTGGATACTCCTGACCATGGCTGGTCTTTTCACGCTCGCAGAGCGCCTGCGTGGTTTCCCGGAGAAAGCGGGACGGCGGGGGTGTGCCGGTGCCCTGGCCGCCGGAGCCTACGTGCTGGTTCAACCCTGGGCCACCGCCAAAAACCTCGCTTTCAACGGCGAAGTGTTGATGAACCTGCCGCTGGTATGGGCCTACGCCCTGATCCTGGCTCCACGCCGCTCGCACCTCTTGACCCTGCTCGCCGCCGGCATGCTGCTTGCCGCCGCCTTCCTCCTGAAACAGCCCGCAGCCATCGCCGCCCTGCCATTGGGCCTCTACCTCCTCGGCGCGCCGCTCTGGCGCCGCGACACGCGCTGGAGCCAAGCCATCGCCCAGGCCGCCGCGCTCACCGCCGGCTTCGCGGCAACACTCGGCACAGCCATGGCGCTCCTGTGGCGCTACGGCCTGCTCGGCGAGGCATGGTATTGGACTATGGCCGATCACACCGTTCCGCATATCTTCTGGCAACACGGCATCGAACATAGCGCGCTGTTCCTGGCGGTGGCGCTGCCGCTGGTGCTGCCGATTCTGGCCTTGCGCCCGCTGCGGCAAGCATGGCACGGCATCACGCCCGAATTGTGGACCGTGCTCGGCTGGCTGGCCGTTTCGGTGATCGGCGCGGCCGCCGGAGCGCGCTTCTACCCGCATTACTACATCCAGCTGGTGCCGCCCTTGGCCATACTCGCCGGCATATTCTACTCACGCTTCGAGGCCGTCCGCCCGCCCTGGCTGTCGCTCCGCTTCGCCGCCGTCTGGCTCGGCAT
>CAXTOI010000411.1:0-3767 GCA_964245645.1 uncultured Novosphingobium sp.
TGGCTTCAGCTCAAGCGCGGCAACGAGATCGGCGATCGAACTGCCGGCGACGATGCGGCGCGGCGCGCCATTGACGGTAAGGGTGATTTGGGATGCCATGATGCCATGCCATTAGGAGCCGGCGCGCCGCTCCGCAACGCATGGCTAGCGCATCGTGCCGTGAATGTGACGCAAATCGTCCTCCTTTGGGGAGGTGGCTTGTCAATCACGCGGCAATTCCCGGCTTGCGCATTGAAGCGGGCGCTTCCAGGAGATGGCCATGGCCCAATCGCGACGCATCGGATTAAAGCACGCACCCGCCAAGGCAAGCCAGACCAGCGCGGCCGCACGGCTGCATGCGCTGGTCCTGTGGCTGCAGGTCGTCGCGCTCCTGGTGATCGCTATCGTCGTCGTCGGCGGGATTACCCGGCTGACGGAATCGGGCCTGTCGATCACCCAATGGCAGCCGATCACCGGCATCATCCCGCCGTTGGGGCAGGCGCAGTGGCAAGCGGCGTTCGCGCATTACCGCCATATCGATCAATATGCCGCGGTCCATGCCGGGATGACGCTTGACCAGTTCAAGGGCATCTTTTTCTGGGAATATCTGCACCGCGTGCTGGGCCGGGTGATCGGGCTGGCGGTGGTGGTGCCGTTGCTGTGGTTCGCGGCGCGCGATGCGATCCCGCGCGGGTTTGGGCTGCGAATGGTCGCACTGGTGTTGCTGGTGGCGCTGCAGGGTACGCTCGGCTGGCTCATGGTCCGTTCCGGGTTGCAATCGGGAATGACCGAAGTTTCGCCGTTGTGGCTGGCTGCGCATCTTCTGACGGCGTTGTTCACGCTGTCGGTGGTGGTGTGGACGATACTCGACCTGCGCGGCATGGCGCGCAACCGCGCCTATCGCCCCGCGCAAGTGACCGCGCTGGGCGCCGCGACCGGCGCGGTGCTGGCGCTGCAATTGTTCTACGGCGCATTGATGGCGGGGCTGCACGCGGGCCATGTCACCGATCAATGGCCGCTGATGAATGGCCGCGTCTTCCCCGGCGTCACCCGGATCGGCGAATCGCCGGGTTATGCGCTGGTCGCCGACCCCGCCATCGTCCATTTCATTCATCGCTGGCTGGCCTGGGGCGTGCTGGCGATGCTGGTGATCATGGCGCGGCGGTTGCGGCGACAGCAGCGGCGCTTGTCGGGCATCCTCATCCACATCGCCGTCGGCACGCAGATCGCGCTCGGCGTCGCGACGGTGATCAGCGGCGTGACCTTGTGGCTGGCGGTCCTGCACCAGCTGGTCGGCGCGCTGCTGGTCGTGGCGACGGCCAACGGTGCGCATGGCCTGGGCCGCGGCAACACGCGGTAGCAGACGGCAAAATTGTTGCTGTTTTTACAGAGGTATTGTTTTACCTCACGCCATTAGCCCGGATTTGCTTGACTTCTGCGCCCCCTTCGCCGAATGGCGCGCCTCTCGCCGGTCCGGACGAGGCTGTCAGGCCCGTTTCATCCGGCTCGATCTATAGGGACTTGATTCCAGATGAAGGCGTTAACCAAGATCACCCTGTCGGCAAAGCCGGCAGAGGTGGAAAAGAAATGGCATCTGATCGATGCCGAGGGCCTGGTCCTGGGCCGGCTGGCCGTGATCATCGCCAATATCCTGCGTGGCAAGCACAAGCCCAGCTTCACGCCTCACGTCGATTGCGGCGACCATGTCGTCGTCGTCAATGCCGACAAGGTGAGGCTGACTGGCGACAAGCTGAAGCAGAAAACCTATTACAAGCACACTGGGTATGCCGGCGGCATCAAGGAAGTCACTGCGGAAAAGGTCCTGAACGGGCGCTTCCCCGAGCGTGTCCTGGAAAAGGCCGTGGAACGCATGGTTCCGCGCGGGCCTTTGGGTCGTGACCAGATGCGCGCACTGCACCTCTACAGCGGTGCCGAGCATCCGCATGCCGGCACGCAGCCCGAACCGCTGGATGTTGCCAGCCGCAACCGCAAGAACAAGGTGGGTGCATAATGCCCGACAATACCGTCAACGACCTCGCCGACCTCGGCGCCCTGACCGCCACGCCGCCTGCGCCCACCAATGGCGTCGCGGCGACTGAAGCTCCCGTCGATGCGGCGCCGCTTGCCCCGTCTGCGCCGCCGATGCCCCTGCGCGACCGCATCGTCGATGCCCAGGGCCGGTCCTATGCCACCGGCCGCCGCAAGAATGCCGTCGCCCGCGTGTGGATCAAGCCCGGCTCGGGCAAGATCACCGTCAACGGCCGCGACCAGGACGTGTATTTCGCCCGCCCGACGCTGCGCCTGGTGATCGACCAGCCGTTCGTGGTGTCGGACCGGGTGGCGCAATATGATGTCGTCTGCACCGTCAAGGGCGGCGGCTTGTCCGGCCAGGCCGGCGCGGTCAAGCACGGCATTTCGCAAGCGCTGACGCGCTTCGAGCCGGCGCTGCGCGGCGTCGTCAAGGCCGCCGGCTTCCTCACCCGCGATTCGCGGGTGGTGGAACGCAAGAAATACGGCCGCGCGAAGGCCCGCAAGAGCTTCCAGTTCTCGAAGCGCTGAGGCCACTTTGAATTGTATGGAAAGGCCTGGGGGAGACCCCCGGGCCTTTTTGTTTGTGCAGAGGTATCATACCAGATCTCGATGACCCTGACCCATGAGGATTGTCAGCGCACTAGGAGTGGCCATGTCGGAAATTCTGATCCTCAGCACCGGCGGAACGATCGACAAGCTCTATTTCGATGCCTTGAGCGAGTACAAGATCGGCGACAGCGTCGTGGCGCAATTGCTGGCGATCGCGCGGGTCAGGCATCCGTTTCGGGTGCAGAGCTTGATGCGCAAGGACAGTCTGGAGCTGACCGACAAGGATCGCGGGCTGATTGCCGATGCGGTGCGCAATGCGCCTGAGACCCGTGTGATCATCACTCATGGCACCGACACCATGACCGAGACTGCGAAGGCGCTGGCCGACATCGCGGGCAAGACCATCGTGCTGGTCGGAGCACTGGCGCCGGCGCGGTTTGCCGAAAGCGATGCGACGTTCAATCTGGGGCTGGCTTTCGCCACCGCTCAGGTTGCGCCGGCGGGGGTGTGGATCACGATGAACGGCACCGTGTTTGCTGCTGACAGCGTGCGCAAGGATCGCGCGGCGGGGGCTTTTGTCACTTTTTGATTTCTTCGCGGCATCAAGGGTGAGCCGTGCCTGACCGTTGCCCCGCGTTCGTGGGAGCAAATCGGCATGGGCGCGCTGGAACTGGCAGCCGAGGTCGAGCGCATCGCCGCGCTCGACCTTGAAGGTCTGCGCGGTGAATGGCAACGCCGCTATGGACCGCCGCCCAGGCTACGCTCGGTGCCGATCCTGCGCATGATGCTGAGCTGGCGCATACAGGCCCAGGCGTTGGGCGGGCCGGGCGCTGGCCCGAAAGGGCAAGCTCTCCAGACCGAAGGGCTTGGACTTGGCATTGGTGCAAGGCTGACCCGTCAGTGGCAGGGACGTGAGCACGAGGTAATCGTCGAGGCAACAGGCTTCCGCTGGGAGGAGCGGACTTTCAAAAGCCTGTCGGCGGTGGCGACAGCTATTGCCGGCAGCAAATGGAACGGGCCGCGCTTCTTCGGCCTCAGGGACGCGGCATGACCAAGCCTCCAATTCGCCGCTGTGCGATCTACACCCGCAAGAGTTCGGACGAAGGGCTCGATCAGGCGTTCAATAGCCTCGATGCTCAGCGCGATGCAGGCGAAGTGGAAGCGGCGGTGACAAAGCAGGCCAATGGAACGCCGGTGTTGTGCTGAGC
>CAXTOI010000412.1:0-3762 GCA_964245645.1 uncultured Novosphingobium sp.
GCCGAAAATCGCGGTGGCCCCAACAAGCTACACCACGCCTTGGGACACGATCAAGTTTGGCACGTCGTCCTCGCCCGGATGACCGGCACACTCGAACCCGTCCACCGAGATGATGTCGCAGCCGAGCGCCTCGGCCTTCAGGGCGTGCCGCACCGAGGTGCATTTGTGGATGACGGTGATCCCCGCGCCCTTGAGCGCCGGCATCCATTCGACCGGGTTGTTGCCGGCCGTTTCCACGATCTTGACGCCACTATCGATGATCGCGCGCACATAGCCCGCATAATCGGGCGCGTTGACGATCGGCAGGAACGTCAGGTTCACCCCGAACGGCTTGCTTGTCATCTCACGGCACCGTGTGATCTCGCTGGCGAGATCGTCCGGAGTGCGTTGAGACAAGGCGGTGAGAATTCCCAACCCTCCGGCATTGGAGACAGCCGAAGCGAGTTCCGCCAACCCGACCATATGCATGCCGCCTTGGACGAGCGGCCGCTCTATTCGCAACAGCTCTGTAATGCGCGTCTTCATGCTCGCTCCGCTTGCCGCGTCCGCGCGTTGAACACTGTCTCGAGCAGCGGTCTCATCTCGGGACCACCCACGTCCAGCACGTCGGCGTTCCTGTCGGTCCATTGAAATTCATGCTTGTAGCCGGCAACCAGCCAACCCTGCGCTCGCGATTCATGGGTTTTAGCCAGAGCCTCTATCCTAACTGACACATGGGACGTTTAGTCGACCCAAAAGTAAAGTCAATCGACGCGTGGGTCGACTGGAGAGAGGCCGCGTCAACCGCTTGCCGTCACTCGCCTAGCAAACGATGAGTCAGTCGCCCGCCGTTTGCAGCAACTCGGCGACGTCCCGGCCCAGCACCCGAAGCGAGCCCGCGACGTCGGCCAGGTTCGTCCCGCCGAAGCCACGTTCCGCGAACAGGTCGGCTGCCGCCTCCAGGACGGCGTGGCGGACATGCGACCTGCCCTGGCGCATCGACAGTTCCTGCGAGTCGCGTTCGAAGGCGGACGCGATCGGCTCCCGCTCCTTCGCTGGTGCCGAACCCTTGGATGATGCTTTAGCCATATCGCCTTTGCTCCGAGCCGTCACCGCGGCTGTAGTCAAGATCGGCGGGTACAGGAACATCCGTTCGAAAACGACGCGGCTGCGGGGCTGCCACGCGGTTCGGCAAGCGTTCGCCCGGTCGCGTCATCACCTAATTTCTACGTCCTCGAAAAATGTTGTTTGACACACTCGTCGTTTATTGGGCATTACTGTTCGTCAACCGGTGTCTCACAGAACACTGGCGGAGAGGTGGAGCATGACCCAGACCCAGGACCGCGTCGGGACCATCAAGAAGTATTTCGAGCGCGTAGATGCTGCCCGGCAAGATGTGCTGGAGCTGTTCCACGACGAGATTGACTTCTACTTTCCCAAATTCGGGATCGGCAAGGGCAAGGACGATCTTGTCGCGTTGTGGGCCGGCCTTGGCGGCACGATTGAACGAATCGCTCACGATGCCGGGACCTTCAGCTATCTGACGAGCGGCGACACGATCGTCGTCGAGGGCACCACCGAGGGCCGTTACCAATCCGGCGGCGAGTGGTCCGGCGGAACAACGCCCGGCGGCCGTTTCTGCAATGTGTTCGAGTTCGAAGATTCCCTTATCTGTCGCCTCCGCGTCTATCTAGATCCGGACTATGCAAGCGACGATGACGACCGCTTCCTGTGGGGCCGCGAGAACCGCGCTTGGTAGCATTTGGGCGGAGCCCGCAACGAAGATCGGAGTGCGTGAGATGCAAAGGCTGCGAGGCAAGGTCGCGATCATCACGGGGGCGGCGAGCGGGCAAGGCGCGGCCGAGGCCAGGAGGTTCGCCCAAGAAGGCGCTCAGGTCGTCCTCGCAGACCTCAACGAGGCCGCTGGGGCTGAAATCGCTCGCGAGATCGGTGACCATGCCCGGTTCGTGGCGCACGACGTGGTGGAGGAGACGTCCTGGGCGGGCCTCGTCGACGCTACGGTCTCGGCGTTCGGGGGAGTGGACACCCTCGTCAACAATGCCGGCGTCTACCGCCAGAAGACGCTGCAGGACACCGACCTCGATCTGATGAACTTCCACTACCGGATCAACGTGGTCGGGCCGTTTCTGGGCATGAAAGCGGTGAGGGCGGCGATGATCGCGCGCGGCGGCGGCACGATCGTCAATGTGTCGTCAGCGCTCGCCTTGCGCGCCTATCCCGGGGTGTTCGCCTATGCGAGCTCCAAGTGGATGGTGCGCGGCATGAGCAAGAACGCCGCCGTGGACTATGCCGCCGACAAGATCCGCGTGAACACGATCGTCCCCGGCCTGATCGATACCCCAATGCTCGCCGACAACACCCGTGAATATCTAGATGCGATCGCGCGCACGATACCCGCTAACCGGATCGGCCTTCCCGAGGAGATCGCGAGCGCGGCGCTCTACCTGGCCTCTGACGAGGCCGCCTATGTCAGCGGCGCGGAGCTGAATGTCTGCGGAGCCGGCGGCGCCTGAATGGAAGCAAGGAGGACGGGCGATGGTGGGACGGCTCGCTGGCAAGGTGGCGATCGTGACGGGCGGCGCATCCGGGATCGGGGCTGCCACGGTGCGGCTGTTCCTGCAGGAGGGCGCCTCGGTGATGATCGCCGACCGCAACCCGCCCTCGGACGAACGCCTCGTCGCCGCCTTGCCGGATTATGGCGACGCCGCCGCCTTCAGCGCGCTCGACGTGAGCGACGAGGCGCAAGTGAAGGCGGCTATCGCCGCGGCAGTAGCGAAATGGGGCCGCTTGAATGTGGCGGTCGCCGCCGCCGGCATCTCGATCAACGAGAGCGACGTCGCTGCGAGCGAAGCGAACTGGGACCGCACCATGGCGGTCAACGTCAAGGGCGTATTCTTCGTGACGAAGTATGCCGTGCCCGAGATGATCAGGGCGGGCGGCGGATCGATCATCAACATCTCGTCGGTGTTCGCGATGGTCGGATCGCCGAGCAACGCCGCCTACTGCGCCTCTAAGGGCGCGGTCCGCTCGTTCACCAAGGCCACGGCCATCGAGCATGTGCGCGAACGCGTAAGGGCGAATTCAATCCATCCAGGCGTGATCGAGACGCCGGGATTGCAGAGCGTAGTCGACCAGTCGTCCAATCCCGACGCGCTACGGCAGGCGATCAACGGCCAACAGCCAAATGGCTTTAACGGAGAGCCAGACGACATCGGCTGGGCATGCGTTTATCTCGCCTCCGACGAAGCCAAGTTTGTGAGCGGCAGCGAACTCGTCATTGATCATGCATTGCTGGTCAGCTGACTGACCGAGCTCGAAGTACCTACTTGATCGCATGACCGTACAGCTTCGCCGGCACGATCTGATCGAACCTTAGAGGAGCGCCGGCGACACCGTCCACCAACGTGCCACCATCTCCTATCGCAGAGGTTCGGAATGGCATTGACTCACGTCCTGACGCCGATCACGATCGGGGCGTCACCATCAAGAACCGCGTGTTACGATCGGCGCACGGCACCGGCTACGGCCCGGACATGGACGCGCAGCGGAGCGCCTACCATGCGGCGCGCGCGCGTGGCAGGGTCGGCCCCACCATCATCGATGCCGTGTAGGTGCATCCGAGCAGCCCGCTGGGCTTGCAGGACCTCAACCTCTGGTCCAAGCACGAGACGGGCGACGGCTATCGCCGCCTGGTCGTCGCCTCCGCGCGTCACGGCATGACGCTGTTCCAGCAGCTCTATCACGGGGGCTCCAACATGGCGC
>CAXTOI010000413.1:0-3748 GCA_964245645.1 uncultured Novosphingobium sp.
TTCCGGGCGCGACGTTCTGCGCGCTGTGCCTCGTCACCGGATCGCTATGGGGTCGCCCGGCGTGGGGCGCGTGGTGGGTGTGGGATGGCCGCCTGACCAGCATGCTGGTGCTGCTGTTCCTATACCTCGGCTATATCGCCCTGGCCGATGCCGCCGCCCGCGACGGCGGCCCATCGCGTATCGCCGCCGTGTTTGGACTTGTCGGCGCGGTCAATATTCCGATCATCCACTATTCGGTCCTGTGGTGGAACAGCCTGCACCAGCCACCCAGCATTACCGTGGGAAACTCGGCGATGGCCGCTGCGTTCCTGTGGCCACTCCTTGCAGCAACTATCGGATTCAGCCTGATTTTCGGCGGCGTGGTGTTGATCCGGATGCGCACCATCCTGGCCGCAGCCCAGGCGGAATCACGGTTGCGGCGCAAGGCCATGAGCTCGGCTTCGGAGACCTTGAGCCAGGCATGATTGAAGTTCTCGATCCATGGCCGTTCGTCTGGGCGGCCTATGCAGTGGGCGGCGGCGGCACGCTGGTGCTGGTCGCATGGAACTGGCTCGCCATGCGCCGCGCCGAAGCGCGTCGCGACAAAGTCCGCAGCCGTTGACCGCGATCAAGGCCAAGCACCAGCGTCTCGTACTGGTGGTCATCGCGCTCGCCGCGCTGCTTGGCGCGGGCCTGCTCGCCGCCTGGGCATTGCGCAACCAGGCCTCGTTCTTTTATCTGCCCAGCGACATGGCCGCGCACCATTCGGCGCCGGATCGTGAGGTGCGCCTCGGCGGCATGGTCCAGCGCGGCTCGATGCATGAGGCGGGCGACGGCGTGACGGTCAATTTCATCGTCGGCGACGGCAGGGCCCAGGTGCCGGTCCGCTTCGCCGGCATCCGCCCCGCGCTGTTCGTCGAAGGATCGGGCGTGGTCGCCGAAGGCAAGATGGGCAACGACGGCACCTTCATCGCCGACAATCTCCTCGCCAAGCACGACGAACGCTATGTCCCGCGCGAGTTGAAGGACATGACCGCACAACAGGCCCGCCAAGCCGTGGCGGAGACCAAGTGATGAACGGGCTTGCGCAAAACTTGCTTCTTTCCCTGGCGGGAAGCGGCTGGCGGTGGGAGCAAGGCGAAACCGCGCGTCGAGGCCGGCGTCATGCGCCGCCACCCTACCTTCCCCGAGCGGGGAGGATCCTTTCATGCTAGCTGAGTTCGGTCTTGCCGCCTTGTGGCTGGCAGCCGCATTGGCGGGACTGCAGCTGATCGCCGGGGGCCTCGCGCTGAGGCCCCGGAAAACCGGGGAGGGTGGCTCGGCATTGGGTGACATCGTCCGCCCGGTCGCGGTGGTGCAGGGGCTGCTCGCCGCGATTGCCTTCGTCGCGCTGGTCGGCCTGTTCACGCAGACCGACCTGTCGGTGAAGCTGGTCGCCGAAAACTCGCATTCCGCCAAGCCGATGCTCTACAAGATCGCCGGCACCTGGGGCAATCACGAGGGCTCGATGCTGCTGTGGGTCACGGTGATGGGGCTGGCGGGCGGGTTCGTGGCGCTGGTCGAGCGGCGCCTGCCCGAACCCACCATGCTCGCTACGCTGGCCGGGCAGGCCTTCGTGAGCCTGGGCTTCTACGCCTTTCTGCTGTTCGCCTCGAACCCGTTCGCGCGGCTGTCGCCGGTTCCGGCAGAAGGGCAGGGGCTTAACCCGCTGCTGCAGGACCCCGGTCTCGCGTTCCATCCGCCGACCTTGTATCTGGGCTATGTCGGGCTGTCGGTGGCTTTCAGCTTCGCCATCGGTGCGCTGATCACGCGCGAGGTCGGGCCGGCATTTGCCCGCGCGATGCGCCCGTGGGTGCTCGGGGCATGGGTGTTCCTGACATTGGGCATCACCGCGGGCAGCTATTGGGCCTATTACGATCTCGGCTGGGGCGGCTGGTGGTTCTGGGACCCGGTCGAAAATGCCTCGCTGATGCCATGGCTGGCCGCGACCGCATTGCTCCATTCCTGCGGCGTACTGGCGGCGCGCAACGCCTTGCGCGCCTGGACGGTGATGCTGGGAGTGATCGCCTTTTCGATGTCGATGATCGGCACCTTCCTGGTGCGTTCGGGCATATTGACCAGCGTTCATGCCTTTGCGATCGATCCCCGGCGCGGCAGTTTCATCCTGGTGCTGCTGGCGATCAACATCGGCAGCGCGCTCGTGCTGTTCGCGCTGCGCGCCGCCACGGTCACCGAGGGCGAGCGCTTCGCCGTCACCAGCCGTGAGAGCGCGCTGGTGTTCAACAATGTCATGCTGTCCTCGATCCTGGGGATCGTCCTGATCGGCACGCTGTATCCGCTGGTGACCGAGGCCTTCGGGCAAAAGGTGTCGGTCGGGCCGCCCTATTTCAATCCAATGACCGCGATCTTCTTCGTGCCGATGGTGCTGGTGCTCGCCGTCGGGCCATTGCTGCGCTGGCGGCGCGATCGGTTCATCCGGGTGCGCGCCTTGCTGCTGCCCGCGCTGCTGGTGCTGATAATCGGTGCCGGCATCGTGCTGGCGCTGGGCGTCAAAGGCCTGGCGTACATCGGCCTGGCGTTGGCGCCCGCCATGGCCATGGCCAGCCTCATGCCGCTGCGTGGTCGCAATCTGCGCCGCTTGCCGCTCCCCGTATGGGGCATGGTCGTATCGCATTTCGGACTGGCGGTGGCGCTGTTCGGCATGGCCAGCGACAGCGCCTTTACCGTCGAAAAGCTGGTCGCCGCGCATATCGGCGAAGCCGTCGCGGTCGGGCCATGGCACGTAACGTTGGCCGGGGTCGAACCGGTCGCCGGGCAGAACTGGACCGCGCTGGAGGCGCAGCTGCAGGTGCGCTATCGCGATGGCAACGCCTTCGCGATGACCCCGCAGGCCCGCAGTTTCTGGGCGCCGCCGCAGAATACCACGGTTTCGGCGCTACATACCCGCTGGAACGGGCAGCTTTATACCGTGCTGGGCGAAGAAGCGGGCGCCGATAACCTTGGGGCACGCTGGCAGTTGCGGCTGTGGTGGAAGCCGTTCGTGCCGCTGATCTGGGCCGGGGGTGCGCTGATCGGCCTGGGCGGCGCGTTGGCGCTGCTCGGGCGCCTGCTCGCCGATCTCAAACGCATCGCCGTGCGCGACAGGATGGCCGATCGCCGGATGAGGCAGGGCCGATGAACGCGGGTTCGGACCACCGCTCCGCACGCTGGGCGATGTGGTTGCCGCTCGGGCTGTTCGCCGGTTTTTGCCTGCTGGTCGTCGCGGGCCTGCTGCGCCCGGCCAGTCATGACGTGCCCAGCAGGATGATCGGTCAGCCGATGCCGCAATTCACCCTGCCACAAGCCGTGCCGAGCCGGCCGGGACTGGAGCGGCTCGACCTCGCCAACGGCAAGCCGCATCTGGTCAACATCTTTGCCAGCTGGTGCATTCCCTGCGCGGTCGAAACGCCGCAGATCGCGGCGCTGGCGGCACAAGGCGCAGAAGTGGACGGCATCGCCATCCGCGATCACCCCGAAGACCTGTCGGCGTTCCTGGTGCGCAACGGCAACCCCTACAGCCGCATCGGCGCGGACGATGTCAGCGCGGTGCAACTGGCGATCGGCTCGTCCGGGGTGCCGGAGACCTTTGTCGTGGATGGTAAGGGCGTGATCCGCTACCAGCACATCGGCGATATTCGCGCCGAGGAAGTACCGATGATCCTGGGCAAATTGCGGGATGCGTCGTGAAAGACGGCTCTCTTGCTCCTCCCCCTGCAGGGGGAGGCTGGGT
>CAXTOI010000414.1:0-1073 GCA_964245645.1 uncultured Novosphingobium sp.
ATGTTCCAAGTTCAGGGAATTCTTCCGGTTGTATGGAACGGTTCGAGCGTCTTCAACTTCTGGCGCAGCTCGTCGGTGATTGCACGGGCATCGTCGTCGCTGGACAAGACGTGCGGCTTGAGCAGCACGATCAGCTCGGTGCGCTGGTGATTGATCGTATGCGTGCCGAACAGCGCACCGACGACGGGGATCTGCGAAAGGATGGGAATGCCGTTGCGATCCACGGTCTTCTGGTCGCTGAACAAGCCGCCCAGCGCGATGACCTCGCCGTCGCGCACGGCAACCGTGGTGGCGATCCGCCGCGTCGAGATGGTGGGCGACTGTTGCTGAGCAGATGAGGTCGTGGTGGGGGTGCTGACCTGGCTGACTTCCTGGCTGACATCGAGCTGGACGACCCCGCTGGCATTGACTCGAGGGGTGATCTTGAGGATGACGCCGGTGTCCTTGTACTCGATGGTGCTGACTATGGCGGCAGTGCTGCTGGACAGGCCGGTGGCCGTGCCGGTCGAGATCGGCACTTCGTCGCCCACCTGCAACGCGGCGGTCTGGTTGTTAAGCACCAGCAGCTTTGGGGCGGAAACCACCTTGATCTGGGTATGCTGCTGCAAGGCGTTGAGCGTGGCGGCGATGCTGTTGCCCGAATAGAAATAGGAGAATCCCGGAAATATCTGCGTCGGCGCGGCGGTGGCGCCTTCGGAATAGCCGACGCTGGTGTTGCCCTTGGCATAATTCCACTGCACGCCGAAGCTGGTGTTGTTGGTCAGGGTCACTTCGGTGATCGCCGCCTCGATCAGGATCTGCTTGGGCGGCAGGTCGAGCTTGCGCAGCGCATCCTCGACGATCGCGAATTCGCGCGGGGTGCCGAAGACTATAACCGCATTGTTGTTTTCGTCGGCAGTGACCCGCGCTTGCGGGGCGCCCGATCCGTTGCTTTCGCTGCCTGAACGGGGGTCGCGGGTTTCGGCGCTGCGCGGGGGCGACAGCGCGGCCGAACCGCCACCGGCGTTGGTCGTGCCGTTATTGCCGGTGCCCATGCCGGTGCTGGTGCTGGCCTGATGCTCACCGAACGGATC
>CAXTOI010000414.1:1083-3747 GCA_964245645.1 uncultured Novosphingobium sp.
TGCTCCCGCCCTCGCTGCCGCCGCTCCCGCCGCCATCGCCGGATGTCCCATAGGCAGAATTTATCGTGCGGGTCAGTTCCTTGGCGCGGCCGTTCTGCACGCGATAGACGAAGATGCGGCGCTCGCTGGATTCGCCTTCGCGGTCGAGGATTTCGACCCAGCGGCGGACATCGTCGAGATATTGCGGCTGGGTGCTGATCGCCAGGATGCCGTTGAGCTGATCCATCGCAATCAGCCGCACCAGACCCTGCGTGGGCGAGTCCGGCGCGTTGATCAGCCTGTCGAGCGCGGGCACGATCAGCCGCGCGTCGGTGCGCTCGGGCACATACAAGGCAAAGCTGGTGCTGCGCAGCCAGTCAACATCGAACTGGTGCGCCAGATCACGCGCGCTGGCACGCTGCCCGGTGGTGCCGGCAATGGTCAGCGTGCCTGTCGGAGCGCTGGTCGCGGTGACGACGCCGGGCAATACCGTATCGAGCAGCTTGCGCAGCTGGTCGGGATTGATGAAACGCAGGTTGATCACTTCGGTGCCAAAACCGGTCACATCGGGGGCGATCAACTGCTGGACGTTGGCGGCGGTCTGGATCTCGAAGCCGTCGGCGACCGGCTCCAGCGCCAGGTTTGCGGTGCGCAGCGCGCTCTCCAGCAGCCCGAGCAATGCCGAACGCGCCACTGGATAGGGGGTCACAAAAGATACCGTGCCGCCGACGCCCTGAGCGATGGTGTAGTTACGGTGAAGCAGATCGCCGAGCACGGTATGCGCCAGCGTCTGCACGTCCACCGCCGGCAGATTGAGGGCGATATCGCCATGTCTGGGCGGTGGCTGGTTGCCTCTCGGCACCACCGGCATCGGCGCGGTGCCGGATACCACGGTGGAGCGCACCGGCACGTCGAGCGAACTGGTGGGATCGGGCTCCTGCGCAATCGCGGGTGTCGGCGGGATCGGAATGGGTGGCGCCTGCGCCGCGGCGGCCACCGTGGTGGCGCAGGCCGCAATCGACAGGATGGGTAATCTGAGCAGGTTCATTGTCCGCTTTCAAGCATCTGGGGAGAGACGAAACTTCTTGGCTGCGGACCGCCGGCGGCGGCAGGAATGCTGCCTGTCGTGGCAATGCCGCCATTCGTCAGCGGCGACGCATGCATGCCATAGGCGACCAGCAGGTTCTGGCCGGGACCATGCGTCAGCCGGGCCTCGCCCTGATCCAGCGCTGCCAGCCGCCAGCCGGCGACATCGCCGCCGACCGCGACATAGCGCAGGTGCCCATTGGCCTGCTGGACGACGCCCAGCCGCAGCCGTCCCTTCTGGATCACGCCCGCGATCACCGCGCCGCCAAGCGGATCGCCGGCGCTATCCGGGCCCCCGCGGATTGCCGGAGGGGCGAACAGGTCGCGGCCGGCCAGTAACGGCGGCGCGATGACCATTGGAGGAGCGTCGGGCACGGCGACTGCGCCGATCTGCGTCACGGCGCCGCCGGCAGGCAAGTCGATGCGCTCGGGCAAGGCCATTTGCACCACCGCCATGCCGGCGAGCATGGGCACCAGCAGGAACGGCAGGCGAGCCCTGCTACCGCGCGGGGGCAAGCGGCTACCGGGCAGGGGCAGGACGATACGCAATCGCGGCTTCCAGGGTTACTTCCAGCGTATTGGCCTGGCCGGAAACCGGCGTATCACCGGTGCGGATGGCCAGGGCGTCGATGGTCATGAACGGGCGGGTGTTTTCGAGCAGCGCCAGGAACTGCGCCAATTGCGGGGCAGACAGCCGCACGGCCACGCGGGTGGCGACGCTGCCGGGCGGCCGGGCGATATCTTCGCCGCCGTGGAAATCTCCGCCCACGGCATTGCTGGCGACCTGCAGCCGTTCGCGCAGCGCGTCGGCGGCGGCAGCGGCGTCGGGCGCCGACAGCATGTAGCCGGCGAGCAGCCGATCGCGCCGTGCGGCCTCGCGACCGAGCCGGGGGATGGCGCCGATCAGGCGATCGTTTGCGGCATATTGCGCCAGCAGTTGCCGACGCTGCTCTGCGCGAGCGGCAAAGCCGTCCTGGAGCGGCCAGACCACGCCGACATCCACCAGCGCGATCGCCGCGACCAGCAGCAGGATGGCCAATAGCCGCGCTTCCCGTTTTGACAGCGCCGCCATGGTCAGAGCTTGCTCAGCCGCACGGTCACTTCGAACGGCTCGCCCAGCGTGCTCGGTGCTTCGTCCGTGGTATCGCCATAGCGCCCGACGGCAAATCCGGCGCGGCGCAGCGCGCCCGACACATCGGACCGGGGCGGGTGAAATCCGGCCAGTTGCAGGGTATCGCCCTGCCAGTCGAATCGCTGGATGAAGGTTTCCGCCGGCAGCGCCTGATCGATGCGCGCCATCAGCGCCAGCGGCTCGCGCGTGCGACGGGCTTCGGCGGTTTGCCGGGCGATGCGGTCATCGCCATGCATGCGGGCGACGATATGGTGCGCTATGGCGACGGCCGGTTGCTGCTGATCGACCGCCGCGGCGAGACTGTCGAGCGCGGCGCTGTCGCGCCACACCAGCAAGCCGACGTTGAGCAGGAACAGAAACGCCACCATGGTCCACAGCGGCACGGGCGAGCGAGCGCCACCGTCGATCACCCCGGCACGGCGCAGCGCCGGCAGCAGGTCGATCGGCGGCACGCCCAGGGCGTCGGG
>CAXTOI010000415.1:0-3746 GCA_964245645.1 uncultured Novosphingobium sp.
AATTGGCGATCAACAGCAACCCCGGCTTTATTTTATTCATGTGCTTGACCTGCGTGATGTACACTTTGGTCATTGTCGGCAGCGTCCATACCGATGGCGTCGATGCGGCATTTACCCTGCACCTGGGGCACGCGGTGTCGCTCTACAACGCCACGTCCTACAATACCTCGACCTATCGGAGCGACTATACCTCGACCGCCAGCGGCATCGGCGCTGCCACCGGCACCTGCATCGGCGGGCTGGTGGTGGTGGCCGGCGTGGTGCCGACGTGTCACAAGCAGGTGCCCGGCAGCCCGAAGTGGATGAACAAGACCGTGGCAAATCTGGCTGTCGGGCCGTTCGCTGCGCAGGTAATCGGCGATTTCGTGGGCTCGCGCTATGCCACCTTCGTGAACGACGCCAGCGTGCCCTCCTATTTCCTGACCTCGCTACGGATCGCAGCGCAATTGCCGGCGTCGATGGTCCATGCCAGCAAGGCCGAACTCAGCCTCAACGTCACCAATCTTGGCAATATCAAAGGCGTATCGACGATTTCGATCGGTTCGGCTACCAACAGCTATTCCGCATACCCTATCGCGCCGCGCCAATATTTCGGTACGCTGTCACTGAACTTTTAAGTCTTTGTTTTCGCGTGATTTATTGCGAACAACCGGTACCCACTTTTCGCATCACGCTCTAGGGATTATAGCATGGCAAATCCAGGTTTGACGCGCCGTTCCGCGCTGCGCGGGGGAGCAGGGCTCACGGCGGGCCTGGTGATCGGCGGCGCGCCGGCGCTGGCGGCGGCCATCGCCCGTCCGGCCCGCTCGCGTCCGCTGGTGCTCGGCCATCGCGGAGCCTGCGCGCATCGGCCGGAACATACGCTCGCCTCCTATGCGCGCGCGATCGCCGATGGCGCCGATTTCGTCGAGCCCGATCTGGTGCCCACGAAGGACGGCGTTCTGGTGGCCCGGCATGAGAACAACATCGCCGAAACCACCGATGTGTCGGCACATCCCGAATTCGCCGCGCGCCAGGCCACCAAGACCATCGATGGCGAGGCAGTGACCGGCTGGTTCACTGAGGATTTCACCCTGGCCGAGCTGAAGACGCTGCGCTGCAAGGAACGGCTCGGCGCCTTTCGCCCCGAAAGCCAGGCCTACGACGGCGAATTCCAGATCGTGACCTTCGAGGAGATGATCGACTTCGTCGGCGCGGAGGCGGCGGCGCGGGGCCGGGTGGTCGGCATGATCCCGGAGATCAAGCATTCGACTTATTTCGCCCGGATCGGCCTGCCGATGGAAGACCGCTTCCTGACAGCCCTGCGCGCGCATAGCTACCTCAGGACGGCGCCGGTCATCGTCCAGAGCTTCGAAATCGCCAATCTCAAGGCTTTGCGCCCGCGTCTGGCCGATATGGCCAATGTGCGGTTGATGCAGCTGACAGAGAACACTGCGGTGCCGGCCGACCGTGCTGCTGCTGGCGACATGCGGACATGGAGCGACCTGCTGACCCTTGCCGGCATCGCCGAGGTCGCCGGCTACGCCCATTTCCTCGCCCCCTATTTCCGCGATCTCATCCCGCAGGGGCCGGACGGGCGCCTCGCCTCGCCGACCCCGCTCGCCGAGCAGGCACATAACGCCGGCTTGCTGGTCGGCACCTGGACCTTTCGCCCGGAAAACAAATTCATCGCCGCCGACTTCCGCAATGCTGCCGGCGAGGGCGCGCGCAATCCCGCGGGCAGCGTCGCCGAAATCCGTCGCTATCTCGCCGCTGGTGTCGATGCATTCTTCACCGATGATCCTGCGCTCGGCCGCATCGCGGCGGACGCGGCGTGGGGGTGAGGAGAAGTTTGGCAATGGCGGCATGAATGCCCAAATAAGTTGGGGGTGGCAGCCTGCACGTCGGCGCTGCATTGCCGACGACTCGTCCGTCGCATGTTCTCGCACGAAAGCGCATCTCTCAGCGGCCGGAGCCGGCCTTGCCATGACCAGCCAGAGCCTGATCCCGCCGCACCAACGCCAATCTCAACCCGCGCGCAATTCCTCCGCCAACAAACGAAACTCCTCGGTTCGTGGCGAATTCCTGCGCCACACCAGTGCGATCTCGCGGTTGGCGTTTGCCGACTGGAGTGGCCGGGCGACCACATCTGTGCCCGCCAGGATGCCGGCGTCGATCGCCATTTCGGGCAGCATGGTCAGCCCCAGGCCATTGTCGACCATCTGCACCAGCGTGTGCAGCGAAGTGCCGATCATGGTCGCGCTCGCGCGCAGTTCGGGCCGGTTGCAGGCGGACAGCACATGGTCGCGCAGGCAGTGGCCGTCTTCCAGCAGCAGCAGCCGGGTTTCATCAATCAGGGCCGGGTTGATTTCAGCGGGCGGGTCGCGCGGATCGTCCTTGGGAAAGGCGACAAACAGCGCGTCGAGCTCGATGGTTTCCTTTTCGACCTCGCCGGTGGAGAAGGGCAATGCCAGCAATACGCAATCGGCGCGGCCGTGGTGAAGCGATTCCATCGCTGCGGCGCTGGTTTCTTCGCGCAGGAACAGTTTCAGCAGTGGCCGCTCGCGGCGCAGACGGGGAAGCATGCGCGGCAGCAGGAAGGGGGCAATGGTCGGGATGACGCTCATCCTTACTTCGCCGGTGAGCGGCTTCCCACTGGATTGGACAAGGTCGGACAATTCCTCCGCTTCGCGCAGGATGCGGTGCGCCTTGGTGACCACCGCATTGCCGAGCGGCGTGAAGCGCACGGCGCGCTTGGTGCGTTCGACCAGCATCACCCCGAGCAGCGTTTCCAGATCGCGCAGGCCGGCCGACAGCGTCGATTGTGAAACGAAACAGGCATCGGCAGCGCGACCGAAATGGCCATGTTCGTGCAGCGTGACCAGATATTGCAACTGTTTCAGGGTAGGCTGGTGAACCGTCATTCAAGCTCGGTCCCGAAATCCTTCTCGAAACCTGCGGCCTCTTCTGCGAAATGCGGCATGTCGTCGTCGCAAGGCGCAGGGGGCGGCGCGTCGGTTTCTCTCATGGCGTCGTGCATGTCGTCGATATGGGTCATGCGCAGCTTGCCCCGGACGACGGCAAAGGCCAGCTTGCCTTCGACCAGTTCGAGCGCTTCGCGGCCGAATTGCTCGTAGCGCCAGCCTTCGAGCACGCCCAGGTTTTTGCGCAAGCCCGCCGCCAGCAGTTCCAGTTCCTCGCTGCGCGCCAGCAGCCGCGCGGCGACATCAATCTCGCGGCTGCGGATCTTCAGCAACAGCTTGAGCAGATCGGCAACCAGCGCCCCCTCCTTGCCCAGCGGCGCGCCGCGCGGCGCCTTGGGCGGAAGTTCGTCCTCGGTCAGCGGCTGCGCGCTGGCGAGCACCTGCATCAGCCGCCGACCGATCTCGTTTTCCTTCCATCCTGCGGACAGCCCGCGCACCTTGGCAAGGTCGGCTTGAGTCCTTGGCGGGTGCCCGGCAATGTCGGCCAGAGTCTCTTCGCTCGCGATGCGGCCGCGCGTGCTGCTGATGGACGAGCCGTTCGCCGCGCTCGACGCGCTGACGCGCCGGCAGATGC
This sequence comes from uncultured Novosphingobium sp., assembly GCA_964245645.1. Lineage (GTDB taxonomy): Bacteria > Pseudomonadota > Alphaproteobacteria > Sphingomonadales > Sphingomonadaceae > Novosphingobium. The sequence continues at coordinate 3,538 of CAXTOI010000415.1, forward strand.
AGGACGAGCTGCTGCGGCTGTGGGCCGAGTTCGGCTTCACGCTGGTGTTCGTCACGCACTCGATCGAGGAGGCGCTCGTCGTCGGCAACCGCATCTGCGTGCTGTCGCCGCGCCCGGGCCGCGTGCGCGCCGAGCTCAACGCGCATGCGTTCGACGGAACCAGCGCCGGCAGCGTCGCGTTCCAGGCGCAGGCGCAACGCATCCATCGC
>CAXTOI010000416.1:0-3722 GCA_964245645.1 uncultured Novosphingobium sp.
GCTATGACGTGACCGGCGGCACGGTCGAGTTCGCCGGGCAGGACCTGCTCGCCCTCGCCCCGCATGAGCGCGCCGCTGCCGGCCTGTTCCTCGGTTTCCAGTACCCGGTCGAGATTCCCGGCGTTTCCTTCGTCCAGTTCCTGCGCGAGGCGGCCAATGCCCAGCGCGCGGCGCGAGGCGAAAATCCGCTGTCCGGCGGCGAATTCCTCAAGCTGGCCCGTGAAAAGGCGGCATTGTTGCAAATGAGCATGAACATGCTCAAGCGCCCGGTGAACGTCGGCTTTTCCGGCGGTGAGAAGAAGCGCGCCGAGATGGTGCAGATGGGCATTCTCGATCCGAAACTGGCGATCCTGGATGAAACCGACAGCGGACTCGATATCGACGCGCTGCGGATCTGCGGCGAAGGCATCAATGCGATCATGCGCCCCTCTGAAAAAAATGGGCCCGACAAGGCGGTGCTGCTGATCACCCATTACCAGCGCTTGCTCGATTACGTGCGGCCCGATTTCGTGCATGTGCTGGCGGGCGGGCGCATCGTCAAAAGCGGCGGACCTGAACTGGCGCGGCAGCTTGAGGACCAGGGCTATGAGGCGGTGGCGGCATGAATGCGCTCGCCTTTCCGACGCGCAGGGCCGAGGCGTACCGCTATTCGGACCTCGATGCATTGGCCGGGGTGTGGCCGGTCGTGCGCGAGACATTCAGCGTTGCGGATGGCGGCACCTTAACGCAGGCGATTGTCCTCACCGAAGCGAAAACCGTTGCGCGCCATCTGGTGATCACACTGGCGGCGGGTGCTTCGTGCGACCTGCGCATCCTCAACGCCGGCTCTGCCTTAGGGCGCATCGCGGTCGAGGCGCGGCTCGGTGCGGGGGCACGGTTCACGCTCGGTGCAGCGCAGATCGCCGGCGCCGGCCAGACGCTGGAGATCGTCACCGAGGTTTCGCATGACGCGCCCGATGCCGTCAGCCGCCAGACCATCCGTTCGGTGCTGGCGAACCATGCCACCGGCACTTATCTGGGCAAGGTCGCGGTAGCGCGCGGGGCCGATGGCACCGATGCCGCGCAATCGGTGCGCGCCATGCTGCTCGACCGCACCGCCATCGCCAATGCCAAGCCCGAACTGGAAATCTACGCCGATGATGTCAAATGCGCGCATGGCTGTGCGGTGGGTGAACTCGATGCCGGCGCGCTGTTCTATCTTGCCTCGCGCGGATTGCCGCCGGCAATCGCGCGCAAGCTGATGCTGCACGCGTTCATTGCCGAGGCCTTCGTCGGCGCACCCGATGAAGAAAGCCTGCTACGCGAAGCGCTGGCGCGGCTGGAGACCATGGTATGAACGCCGAAACGACGATCCGGCGCGATCTGCGTGCCGATTTCCCCGGCATGTACAATGCCGATGGCCAGCCGTGGCATTACCTCGACAGCGGCGCCACTGCGCAAAAACCGCAGCAGGTCATCGACGCCATGGTGCGGGCAATGGGCGTGGATTATGCAACTGTCCATCGCGGCGTCTATTCGCGTTCGGCGGACATGACCCTCGCCTATGAAGCGGCGCGGCGGCGGGTGGCGCAATTCATCGGCGGCGCGGCGGACGAGATCGTGTTCACGCGCGGTGCGACCGAGGCGATCAATCTGGTCGCACAAAGCTGGGGCACTGCGCAACTCAAGGCGGGAGACCGGGTGTTGCTGTCGATGCTGGAGCATCATTCCAACATCGTCCCATGGCAATTGCTGCGCGATCGCATCGGCATCGAAGTCGATGTGTGCCCGCTGACCGAGGATGGCCGGATCGATCTCGACGCCGCCGAACGCATGCTGACCCCGGCGCACAGACTGGTGGCGTTCGCCCATGTCTCCAATGTCCTGGGCTCGATCCTCGATGCGCCCCGCGCCGCCGCGCTGGCGCATGGCGTGGGCGCAAGGCTGCTGCTCGATGGGTGCCAGGCGGTGCCGCGTCTGCCGGTCGATGTCGCGGCGCTTGATTGCGATTTCTACGTCTTCTCCGCGCATAAGCTGTATGGCCCGACCGGCATCGGCGCGCTGTGGGCGCGTGCGGAAATTCTCGAGGCTATGCCGCCCTGGCAGGGCGGCGGCTCGATGATCGACCGCGTCACCTTCACCAAGACGACTTACGCCCCGCCGCCGCAGCGTTTCGAAGCAGGCACGCCGGCAATCGTCGAGGCGATCGCACTGGCGGCCGCGATCGATTACGTCGATGCGATCGGCCTGCCCACGATCCATGCGCATGAGGCAAGGCTGCTGCGTATTTTGCGCGAGCAATTGGCGGCGACCAACCGGATCACTTTGTTCGGCCCTGAGGATTCAGCCGGCATCGTCAGTTTCGCGCTCGATGGGGTGCATCCACACGATCTTGGCACTATATTGGACGAGGAAAATGTCGCGATCCGCGCCGGGCATCATTGCGCGCAGTCGCTGATGGATCATCTCTGTGTGCCCGCCACGGCGCGGGCCAGTTTCGGCCTCTACAATGATGAAAGCGATATTGCCGCCCTGCTGCGCGGTATCGAGCGGACCAGAAGGATCTTCGCATGAATGACGTTTTTGGCGGCTCTGCCGCAGAGCATGGGCCCCACCATTTTGCGGTCGAACAGGTCGACAGCGCCAGCCCGCCGCCACGCGCCCGTGTCGAGGATGCCGTGCTGCCGGCAGAAACCGCAGCCGAGAAGCCGGAGTCTTCGGCCGAGAAGCTTGGGCGCAAGAAGGATTACCTCGAGGGGTTCCTTGCCGCCAAGCCCGAGGGAATCAGCCCCGGTGAGCCGGGCGGCGAACTCTACGAAGCGATCGTCACTGCGCTGCGCGAGATTTACGATCCCGAAATCCCGGTCAATATCTATGATCTAGGGCTGATCTATGGCGTGGACGTGACCGGCGACGGCGCGGTCAAAGTGTCGATGACGCTGACCACGCCCAATTGCCCGGTGGCCGAATCAATGCCCGGCGAAGTCGAATTGCGCGTGGGCAGCGTGCCCGGCGTGCGCGATGCGGAGGTCAATCTGGTGTGGGATCCGCCATGGGACCCGCAGAAGATGAGCGACGAAGCCCGCCTCGAATTGGGAATGCTGTGATGAATACCGCCGCCGCCACCGCCACTACCACCCGTCGCCAGCGCCCCGCTGCCGTGCTGCTGACGCCATCGGCCGAGGCGCGGATCGCCAGGCTGATGGCGCAGGCGCCAGCCGATGCCATCGGCGTCAAGCTGTCCACGCCGCGTCGGGGCTGCTCCGGGCTCGCCTATTCGGTCGATTACGTCACCGCGGCAAATCCGATGGACGAGCGTATCGAAACCCCGGGCGGGGTGTTCTTCATCGATGGGGCCAGCGTGCTGTATCTGATCGGCAGCACCATGGACTGGGTCGAGGACGATTTCACCGCCGGTTTCGTCTTCGAGAACCCCAATGCCAAGGGTAGCTGCGGCTGCGGTGAGAGTTTTACGGTTTAAAAGCAGCGCGCCGGTGCTAGAGTCTTCTCGACTGACGTCGGGTCTGGCACCGTCTTACTCGGAAAGACTCTAGAGTCTGCATGATGCTCACCCGCGCCCTTTCATGCTGATCTTCATCGCGCGCCGGATCGCGTTTGCCATTCCCACGCTGCTGATCGTCATCACCCTGAGCTTCTTCCTGATGCGCCTCGCCCCGGGCAGCCCATTCCAGAACGGGCGCAAGCTGACGCCCGAGATCGAACGCAACATCATGGCCAAATAC
>CAXTOI010000417.1:0-568 GCA_964245645.1 uncultured Novosphingobium sp.
TCGCCGTGCGCCCGCCCCCCGGTGAGCACGTGGGCCAGCCCGCGCCCCCGCCCGGCCACCCAATTCATGGTTTAATTTTGGGGGGCCGGGCGGGGGAGCGGGCTGGTACCGTCTTACTCGCAAAGACGCTAATGAAAATCGCGCGATTTCGGCAATAGGCGGACCTGGCGCGGATGGTGCGCGTGCGGCGCTTCGTCGCCGTGAGCGCACAGGGGGTCGGCGGCGTCGAGCTGCGACAATTGTCCGAGCAGTTCGGAGCGGTCGATGATCCGGCTGGCCATGACGTGCAGCACGCCTTCCTTGCTGCGCTGGAGCTGGCCTTCCACCACCATCAGCCGGGCCGCCATTACCGCACGGCGGAATTTTTCGAAGTCGCTGGCCCACAGGACGATATTGGCGATCGCATCCTCGTCCTCGATGGTGATGAAGATGGCGTTGCCCTTGCCCGGCCGCTGGCGAATCAGCACGACGCCGGCCACCGTGACTCGCGCGCCGTCCTTGGTGTCGCGCAACCGGGCGCAGGCCAGCACCTCCCTGGCGGGGAACAGCGGGCGCAGCAGCGCCATCG
>CAXTOI010000417.1:578-3710 GCA_964245645.1 uncultured Novosphingobium sp.
CCGCCACTTGTTCGCCCAGGCTGAGCGGGGCCAACGCGATCTCCGGCTCTGTTCCCAATTCGCGCGCCTCGGCAGCGGCAAACAGCGGCAGTTCGCCCGCCGGCACGCGGCGCGCTTCCCATAAGGCTGTGCGGCGATCAAGCTTCAGCGAAGTCAGTGCATCGGCATCGGCCAGCAGGCGTAATCCACGCTGCGGCAGGCGAGCCGCGCGGGCAATATCCTCGATGCTGGTGAATGCCCGGCTGCTGCGGGCCGCAACGAGTGCTTCGGCCCATTCCTTCCGGAACCCTGTGATCTGGCGCAACCCCAGCCGGATCGCCAACGCGCCATCGGCATCGGGCTCAGTAGAAGCTTCCCTCTCCGGCCGGGAGGGGTTGGGGGAGCGAGGCCAAGCGTCGCGTCGACGCTGGCGTTGTACGCCCCCACCCAACCTCCCCCTCACGGGGGAGGAGCCTCTAGAGTCTTTGTTTTCGAGTGATTCATCGCGAAAAACCGGTACCCACTTTTTCGCATCATCCTCTAGAGACTCCGATCCACCCTCAGGCTCCAGCGTACAATCCCACTCGCTGTGCAAGACATCGACCGGGCGCACCGTCACGCCATGCTCGCGCGCGTCGCGGACCAGTTGTGCCGGCGCGTAGAAGCCCATCGGCTGCGAATTGAGCAGGGCGCAAGTGAACACCGCCGGGTAATGGCATTTCAGCCAGGACGAGACATAGACCAGCCGGGCAAAGCTCTGGGCGTGGCTCTCGGGAAAGCCGTAGCTGCCGAAGCCCTCGATCTGCTTGAAGCAGCGCGTGGCAAATTCGGGATCGTAACCGCGCGCGACCATGCCGCCGACCATCTTGTCATGAAACGCATCCACCCCGCCATGATTGCGGAAGGTGGCCATGGCGCGGCGCAGCTGGTTGGCTTCGACATCGCTGAAACCGGCCGCGGTGATCGCCAGCTTCATCGCCTGTTCCTGGAAGATCGGCACGCCAAAGGTCCTGCCCAGCACGTCGCGCAGTTCATCGGGCGGATGTGGCGGGGCGGGCGAAGGCAGAATTATTGTCTCTTCTTCATTGCGCCGGCGCAGGTAGGGATGAACCATGTCGCCTTCGATCGGGCCGGGGCGGACGATCGCAACCTCCACCGCGAGGTCATATAGAGTGCGGGGCTTGAGGCGCGGCAGCATGTTGATCTGCGCGCGGCTTTCCACTTGGAAGACACCGACGCTGTCGCCTTTGCACAGCATGTCATACACGTCACCGTCTTCACATTTGATGTCCACTTCCAGGGTGTGCTCGCCCAGCCCGTGCTCGCGCATCAGGTCGAAGCTCTTGCGGATGCAGGTCAGCATGCCCAGCGCCAGCACATCGACCTTCATCAGCCCCAGTGCGTCGATATCGTCCTTGTCCCACTCGATAAAGCTGCGCCCGGGCATGCCGCCATGATGAATCGGCACGGTTTCATCGAGCCGGTCCTGCGTCAGCACAAAGCCGCCGACATGCTGCGAGAGATGGCGGGGAAATTTCAGGATCCGCTCGACCAGCGCGGTCAGCCGGGCGATCTCAGGGTTGTCGGGATCGAAGCCGGTCTCGGTCACCCGCGCCGCTTCGTAGCGTGAGGCGAAGCTGCCCCAGACGGTGCTCGACAGCCGGCTGGTGATATCCTCGGGCAGGCCCAGCGCCTTGCCGACCTCGCGCAGCGCGCTGCGCGGGCGGTAATGGATCACGGTGGCGGCGATTCCGGCCCGCTCGCGGCCATAGCGGCGGTAGATATATTGCATCACCTCCTCGCGCCGTTCATGCTCGAAATCGACGTCGATGTCCGGCGGTTCCTTGCGTTCGCTCGACATGAAACGCGAAAACAGCAGATCGTGCTGCATCGGATCGACCGAGGTGACCCCCAGCAGGAAACACACCACCGAATTGGCCGCGCTGCCGCGCCCCTGGCACAGGATGCCCTGGCTGCGGGCATAGCGGACGATGTCATGCACGGTCAGGAAGTAATAGGCGTAGTTCTCGGCGCGGATCAGCGTGAATTCGGTTTCCAGCAGCGCCAGCACCTTGGGTGGCACCTCCTTGTAGCGCACATGCGCGGCCTCCATAACCAGATGTTCCAGCCAGGCCTGCGGCTCCCAGCCGGGCGGCACCGGCTCATGCGGGTATTCGTAAGCCAGATCATCCAGCGTGAAGGCGATGCCGGACAGAAAGCGCTGGGTCTCGGCCACCGCTTCGGGACAGTCGGCGAACAGCCATGCCATTTCTTCGGGGCGCTTTAAATAACGCTCGGCGTTGGCCAGCAGGCTGCGCCCCGCCGCCGCGACCGTAGTGCCCAGCCGGATTGCGGTCAGTACATCCTGCAAGGGACGGCAGGATGGCTCGGCATACAAGGCATCGTTGATCGCCAGCAGCGGCACCCTGGCGGCTCGGGCGATCTGACGCAGCCGGACGAGGCGACGCTCGTCGCTGCTTGAGCGGGTCATTGCCGCGCCCAGCCACACCCCGCCGGGCAGCACTTCGCTCAACTGCGCGAGCAATTGCCCCAGCGGCTCTGCCTGCACCAGCGCCAGTCGCGGCGATGCGACCCGCGCCAGCAGATCGACGGGCGTGAAATCCACCGGTTGCTTGTGCCCTACCTGTTCGCTTGCTGTGGAGTCGGGCAGCACGATCAGCTGCATCTCCTGGACAGCACCGAGCAGATCTTCGCGCCGCAGGATGCATTGGCCCTTGATCGCGCGCAGATTGCCGCGCGTCAGCAGGCTGGTCAGCCGTCCCCAGCCGGCCCGCGTGGTGGGATAGGCAACGATATCGGGGGTACCATCGACGAATAGCAGCCGCGCGCCGACGATCAAGCGAAAATCTTGCGCTATCAGCCCGTTGCCCCGCAGTTCTCGTAAAGCGACATGCGCCCGCACCACCCCGGCGACGCTGTTGCGATCGGCAATGCCGATGCCGTTGAGGCCGCAAACCAGCGCCGCCTGCACCATCTCATGCGGATGTGAGGCGCCATAGAGGAAGGAGTAATTGGTGGCCGCGACCAGTTCTGCATAGGGCAGCCCGCTCATGCGAAGACGCCGTGAATGTACCAGCAGATTTGCGGCGCCGCCCTTCCTTCTCCCCTCCCGCTTGCGGGAGGGGTTGGGGG
>CAXTOI010000418.1:0-3705 GCA_964245645.1 uncultured Novosphingobium sp.
GCATTCACCACTCGCTCGGTCACGAAGCTCGCCAATGCTGCCTCGTCTAGGTGCTGCAACTGGCAGCCGCCGCAGGTGCCGAAATGCCGGCACGGCGGCGTCGCATGCTGCGGCCCGGGGACCAGCAAGCCATCCGCCAGTACGATGTCGCCCGGCGCGGCGCCGGCGACGAACCGCCCCGACGCGGTCACGCCATCGCCCTTTGCCGCGACGCGCAGGATCATTTCGCCTTCGCTCACGACAGGTTTGTCACAGGCAGGCGGCAAATGCGCCGGCAATGGCTTGCGCCAGCTGGCTGGCGCTGAACGGCGGCGGCGTGCGCCGGGCGGCTTCGCCGTGCAGCCATACGCCTTCGCCGGCAGCCGCGAATGGCTCCACGCCCGCCGCCAGTCGCGAAGCGATCGTGCCCGCCAGCACATCGCCGGTGCCCGCCGTGGACAGCCAGGTCGATGCGCGGGGGCTGCAGGCGACCCGGCCATCGGGGGCGGCGATCACGCTGTCGGGGCCCTTGGCGACCACCACCATCCCGCTCGCCGCGGCCAGCGCAACCGCACGCTCGACCTTGCTGCCGGCGCCAGGCAGGCCGAAGCCATGCTCAAGCGCCGCCAATTCGCCTTCATGCGGGGTGGCAATGGTCGCGGCGCGGCGGCGTGCGGCCCGTTCGGGCGTCAACAGCATCAGCGCGTCGGCATCCACCACCGCTGGTGCAGCGCAATCCAGCGCCGCCGCCAATCGCTGCTGCGCCGCATCGTCCCGGCCGAGCCCCGGCCCGACCAGCAGCGCAGAGATGCGCGTGTCACTCAGCCGCCGAACCAGGTCGCCCGCTTCCACAACCAGGTCACCGGGCAGATTGGCCGGCGCAGTGTCGCTCAGCAGTTTGACATAGCCGGCGCCAGCATGCTGTGCCGCCGTGCAGGCCATCAGCGTCGCCCCCGGCATCGCGCCGGCCACCACTGCCAGCAGACCACGACGGTATTTCTGCGAATCGGCGGCGGGCGCCTGCAGCCGTGGCCTGCGCACCACCCCGCTTGCGCCCGCGACTGGCGCAACGCCGATATCCACCAATTGCAGCCCGCCCATCAATGCCGCTGCCGGCATCAGGAAATGGGCATATTTCCATGCGCCAAGCGATATGGTGAGATCGAATCGCGGCAGCTTTTGGTTGAGGCATTGCCCGCCGTCGCTATCGACGCCGCTGGGCACATCGATGGCGATGCCATGGCGATGGGTGTTTGCGAGCCGGCCGAGCAGCGCTACGTTTTCGGCGCTAAGGGGCCGCGTCAGGCCGCTGCCGAACAGGCAATCGACCAGAACGTTGCCTGCAGGTTCGGCATCGGCCGACAGCATCGCCCCCTGGTAAAGCGATGCCGCCTTGCGCGCGGCATCCGTCGCAGGAGGCAGCCCGGCGATCACCACGACCTCACCGCCCCGCGCACGGATCGCCTCGGCGATGACGTAGCCGTCGCCGCCGTTGTTGCCCGGCCCGCACAGCACCGTCACCGCGCGCCCCGCGGCCATGCGCCAGACCCATTCCGCTGCGCCGAGCCCGGCGGTGCGCATCAGCGCATCGACCGAGGAACCCGCCACGATCAATGCGTCTTCGGCAGCGCGCATCTGAGCGACGGTCAGGATCTGGTCGTGCACCTGAGTCAACAAAGCGATTCCTGCGCGTCCCCTGCACCGCATCCGCCCGTCCTGAGGGTGGGGGCGAGAGGCTCGGTATGGGTCAACAGCGGGATCATTACGCGCGATCAGATATCCGCATAAACATGGGTTTCGGCCTTCGCACCCGGATGCGTTACCGCGCCTTGATAGGCAGGTCCGACATTCTGGACGAAACGCCACAGCGCGCCGGCGTTGTAATCCGTGCCACGCGGCTGCCAGTCCCGGCGCCGCGCGGCCAGTTCGGCTTCGGGCACTTCCAGTTCGATCGTGCCGGCCTCGGCGTCGATGGCGATGCTGTCGCCTTCGCGCACCAGCGCGATCGGCCCACCCTCGGCGGCTTCGGGGCCGACATGGCCGACACAGAAGCCGCGGGTCGCGCCCGAGAAGCGGCCATCGGTGATCAGCGCGACCTTTTCGCCCATCCCTTGCCCATAAAGCGCGGCGGTGGTCGCCAGCATCTCGCGCATGCCGGGGCCGCCCTTGGGGCCTTCGTTGCGGATCACTACAACGCTGCCTGCGCGGATGGCGCGGGCCTCGACTGCCGCAAATGCGTCTTCCTCGCGTTCGAACACCTGCGCCGGGCCACGAAAGGCGAGCGTCTGCATCCCGGCCACCTTGACGATCGCGCCCTCGGGCGCAAGCGATCCGCGCAGCCCGACGACGCCCCCGGTCGCCGACAGCGGCGTGTTCACGTCGTGAATGACTTTCTGATCCGGATTCCAGGTGATTTCCTCGATATTTTCACCCAGCGTCCGGCCGGTGACGGTCAAGGGGTTGCCGTCGAGAAAGCCACCGGCGAGCAGCGTCTTCATCACCATGTAGACGCCGCCGGCGTCGTGCATATCCTTGGCCACATAGTGGCCGCCAGGCTTGAGGTCGGCAATGTAAGGCGTTGATCTGAATATCTCGGCAACGTCGAACAGATCGAAGTCGATGCCGCATTCATTGGCCATCGCCGGCAGATGCAGCGCGCCGTTGGTGCTGCCGCCGGTCGCCGCGACGACCCGCGCCGCGTTTTCGAACGCCGCTTTGGTGCAGATGTCGCGCGGACGCAGGTTGCGCGCGAGCAGTTCCATCACTTGCCGGCCCGCCGCTGTCGCGATTTCCTCGCGCGATTTATAGGGCGCCGGAACCATGTTGCTGTTCGGCAGCGACAAACCGATCGCTTCGCCGACGCAGGCCATGGTGTTGGCGGTATATTGTCCGCCGCACGCCCCGGCGCCGGGGCAAGCCGCCTTCTCGATCGCGGTCAACTCGCTGAGCGGGCATTTGCCTGCGGAATAGCGCCCGACCACCTCGAACACATCCTGCACGGTAAGGTCGCGGCCTTCGTAGCGGCCGGGCAGGATAGAGCCGCCGTAGACGAAGATGCCGGGCACGTTGAGGCGAAGCATCGCCATCATCATTCCCGGCAGGCTCTTGTCGCAACCGGCGAAGCCGACGATCGCATCGTAGCAATGCCCACGCACCGATAATTCCACCGAATCGGCGATCACTTCGCGGCTGACCAGGCTCGATCGCATCCCCTCATGGCCCATGGCGATCCCGTCGGTGACGGTGATGGTGTTGAACCGGAACGGCGTGCCGCCACCTTGCTGCACGCCATCGCGACAGATATTGGCCTGGAAATCCAGCGCGATATTGCAGGGTGCCGAGTCGTTGCCGGCGCTGACCACCGCCACGAACGGCCGGGCGATCTGTTCCTCGGTCATGCCCATCGCGTAGTAATAAGACCGCTGCGGCGCGCGCTCCGGGCCGACCGAGACATGGCGGCTGGGCAAGCGGGATTTGTCGAACTGGTGAGTCATGCGCGGTTCCTTGGCTTGCCGCGCCTTTCGGGCGGAACGCGGCAGGGGTCAACCGTAGAGGCCTAGGCAATGACATGCCGTAAAATCATTTCCCGTGACGCACGATGGGCTGTTGGGCCTTCGTGAGAGAAAAGTTAGGGAATCTCTGATGAAGTCGGAGCTTCATCAAAATAACACCCCCCGTCGGCCCGGGCTTGACCCGGGCTTGGGCTTCTTTCTTTGCCTGTCCGGT
>CAXTOI010000419.1:0-3647 GCA_964245645.1 uncultured Novosphingobium sp.
CCTCTGAGCGTCCCTCCCCGTTGGGGAGGGGAGCTTCTGGCGATTCGACTTATCTCGAAAAGACTCTAGGGCAGGGGAACAGCATGCCGAAAGGTTGACCCGCGCTGACTTCGATCAAGCCGCCGCCAAAGTGGCTGCGGCACGGTCGGGTTTGGCTGCGATCACCTGCCGTTACCTACTGCTTCCCCACCACGCTCTCCGGCAATTCCTGCCCGAACACCCGCTGGTAATATTCCGCCACCAGCATCCGCTCGGTCTCGTCGCATTTGTTCAGGAACGACAAGCGGAAGGCGAAGCCGACATCCTTGAAGATCGCGGTGTTCTGCGCCCAGGTGATGACGGTTCGGGGGCTCATCACCGTGGAAATATCGCCGTTGATGAAGCCCTGGCGGGTGAAGTCGGCTACCTTGACCATGTCGGCAATGGTCTTTTCAGCCACGCCGGCCACCTTCTTGTGGACGATCGAGGTTTCGACCGGCCCGGCGAGGTAATTCAGCCCGACGACGATGTTCCAGCGGTCCATCTGCCCCTGGTTGATCGCCTGGGTGCCGTGATACAGCCCGCTGGTATCGCCCAGGCCGACGGTATTGGCAGTGGCGAACAGGCGGAAATACGGATTGGGCCGGATCACCCGGTTCTGATCCAACAAGGTCAGCTTGCCCTCGGTTTCCAGCACGCGCTGGATCACGAACATCACATCGGGGCGGCCCGCGTCGTATTCGTCGAACACCAGCGCTGTCGGCGTCTGCAGTGCCCAGGGCAGCAGGCCTTCGCGAAATTCAGTGACCTGCAAACCGTCGCGCAGCACGATCGCATCGCGGCCGATCAGGTCGATGCGGCTGATATGCGCGTCGAGGTTGATGCGGATGCATGGCCAGTTCAGCCTTGCCGCAACCTGCTCGATATGGGTCGATTTGCCCGTACCGTGATAGCCCTGCACCATGACGCGGCGATTGAAGGCAAAGCCGGCCAGGATCGCCAGCGTGGTGTCCGGATCGAAGACATAGGTATCGTCGAAATCGGGCACGCGTTCGTCCGCGACCGAGAAGGCCGGTACCATCATGTCAATGTCGATGCCGAAGATCTCCCGCACCGAGACTTGACGGTCGGGCAGGGAAAGCGCTGTGGCGCCGCGGGCTTCGGTCTTGAGGTCGGTCATGGCGGATCGGCCTATACGGGGCAACGCGGCGCTGCAATATGCTTTGCGGCTGAAACGAAATCTCTTGGCCACGAGCAGGCGCCGGCTATGCGAACGCCGCCGCCTTGCGCAGCACATGCCAGGCGCTTACCACCGCTTGCAACTGCGCCTCGTTGCTGCGGTCGCCGCCGTTGCGGTCCGGGTGATAGCGATGGACCAGTTCCGAATAGCGTGAGCGCAGTGCGCGGCGGTCGGCATCCAGCGACAAGCCCAGCACATCGAGCGCGCGGCGTTCCTCGCTGCTCACCATCCGGCCATCCCGGCGCAATCCGGCGGCAGCAGAGCCGACCCCTGCCCTTGCCCGCAAATGCGCCCCTATGGCGTCGAGCGGATCGATGAAGTCGGCCCAGCGCGGGGTCTGCCCGGCCCCCGCATCGGGGCGAAAGCTGCGACTCTCGCGGTCCCAGCCATGCAGCGGCGAATGCGCAGCGAGGATATCGTCAGAGCTCATCCCATCGAAGAAATCATAGCCGGCGTTGAACTCGCGGATATGGTCGAGGCAGAACCAGCGATAATCGCCCGGGCCATCGAAGCCCGAGGCACGTACCCCGGGCGCGCGAAACTCGCCCCGTTCGAGACATTCGGGCCAATCGCACGGGCGCTGCGAACCATTGACCCGGCCGTGGAAGCGGTCATGCTTCATTGAGCGGGTCCGGCAGAAACTGGTCGAAAATACGGCGATCGGGCATCATGTCCTTCGATTTTATCGCAAGTTGCGCTACAAGAGCAAGCGTCAGGAGAGCAGGATGAGCGGGCCAATCCAACAGGAAATCGAAATCGTGCTGCGCACCGCACTGGCGCCCAGCCGGCTCGAGGTGATCAACGACAGCGCCAGTCATCATGGCCACGCCGGACACGATGGCTCTGGCGAATCGCATTTCACGATTGTGATCGAGAGCGCCAGCTTCGCTGGGCTATCGCGGCTGGAGCGCCAGCGCCGGGTCAATCGCGAATTGGGCGACATTCCCGGGCAAAGGGTGCATGCTTTGGCAATCAAGGCGAACGCGCCGGGCGAGTAGGAACGGATCATGTTGGGAGCATTAGGCGGATTCACGACATTTCTGGTCATCGTCCTGCTCGTGCTGGCGCTCAAGAGCTTCGGCATCAATCAGGAGTATCAGCGCGGCGTGGTCTTTCGCCTCGGCCGGTTGATGGAAACCAAAGGGCCGGGCTGGTTCTGGCTGATCCCGATCATCGACCGCGTGATCAAGGTCGATCTGCGCACGATCACCTTTCCGCTGGCGACGCAGGAAACGGTGACGCGCGACGGCGTGGCGGTCAAGGTCAATGCCGTGCTGTGGTACCGTGCGGTCGAACCCAAGCTGGTGGTGACTTCGGTGGTCAACTGGCAATCGGCGGTGGTCCAGGCGGCCGAGACGGGCATGCGCGATGCCATCGGCCAGAGCGAACTTGACCAGATCCTCAAGGACCGCACCACGATCAACGCTCGACTGCTGCAATTGCTGCGCGAAACCTGCGCGCAATGGGGCGTGGCCGTCGATGCGGTCGAGATCAAGGATCTGGACATCCCCGAACAGATGCAGCGCGCCATCGCTCGCGAGGCCGAGGCGATCCGCGAGAAACGCGCGCGGATCATCAAGGCCGAAGGCGAACGCGACGCATCGCGCACGCTGGCCGATGCCGCGCGGATGATCGGCGAAGTGCCCGGCGCGCTGGAATTGCGGCGCCTGCAGACGCTCAGCGAGATTGGCGTCGAACATAATTCGACGATCGTGGCGATGTTCCCCACCGAATTGCTCGAAGCCGCGCGGCGTTTGGGACAAACCTGATAATCCGGAGTGGAGGGCAAGATCAGCAAAGACATCACCCGCGAAGGCGGATGTGCTTGCGGCGCGGTGCGCTATCAAGCGCGCGGTGAGCCGATTAACGTCAACAACTGCCATTGCCGCCAATGTCAATGCCAGACCGGCTCGACTTCGGTGGTCAACGCCTTTTTCGAGGCCGAGCGGCTGACGCTGCTGTCGGGGGAAATGAGCGAGCACAGCTTCAAGGCGGGCAGCGGGGGCCCGCATGTTGTCCGACGCTGCGCCAGTTGCGGGACGGCGTTGTTCAGCCATTATCCGCGGTTCGGCCGGCTCGGTGCCGGGGTGCGGGTGGGGACGCTGGACGACAGCGCGGCGTTCCGCCCCGATGCGGTCGTTTTTGCCGAAGAGCGGATGCCGTGGGTGGCGCTGCCCGAAGGCGTTCCTGCCTTCGACAAATATTACAACCCGAAGGAGCTACTGCCGCCGGACAATTATGCGCGTCTTGTGGCGCTGGTGGAACGGCGCGGCGCGGGGGAAGGCTGAGGCTTTCTTGATCCTTCCCCTCTGGGGAAGGTGGCAGCCCGCAGGGCTGACGGAAGGGGCGAGTTAAGCGGCTTCGCATCCCGCGTGCAGGCGCCAGAAGGCCCCCTCCGTCTCGCTGCGCGAGCCACCTCCCCCAGAGG
>CAXTOI010000420.1:0-289 GCA_964245645.1 uncultured Novosphingobium sp.
GTACTGACCCATGGACCCGATCCAGATCCTGCTGATTACTCTGGCCATTATCGCGATCGTGGCGTTGCTGGCTGTGGGGCTGGTCGGCAGTTCGCCGGGCAAGGAAGCCGCGCGGCGGCTGCAGGCGGTGCGGTTGCGCCATTCCGACAGCACACTGGACAAGGTCGAGGCGCAGATGCGCAAGGCGGTGGCATCGCGCGCGCCGCGCATGCATGCCATCGCCGGATCGAGTTCGCGCCGCGCCGCGCTGCATCTGCTCCAATTCCACGTACTCGTCGGCCTGGTGCGC
>CAXTOI010000420.1:299-3640 GCA_964245645.1 uncultured Novosphingobium sp.
AGGGCTGGACGATGAGCCAGTATATCTATGGCTCGGTGGGGCTCGCCACGCTGGGGATGGGGCTGGTCATGCTCAAGACCGGATCGCTGCTGCTGGCTGCCGGCATTGCCCTGACCGCCGGGCTGGGGCTGCCGCATATGGCGGTCAACCGCCTGATCAAGCGGCGCGGCCTGGCGTTTACCGCCAAATTTCCCGATGCCATCGAATTGCTCGTGCGCGGCCTGCGCTCCGGCCTGCCGGTCAGCGAGACGCTGGGCATCGTGTCGAGCGAAATACCGGGGCCGGTCAGCGAGGAATTCAAGCTGGTGACCGAGCGTATGAAGATCGGGCGGACGATGGAAGATGCGCTGCAGGATACCGCCGACCGGCTGAACATGGCCGAATTCAATTTCTTCTGCATCACCCTGGCGATCCAGCGCGAAACCGGCGGCAATCTGGCCGAGACGCTGGCCAATCTGGCCGAAGTGCTGCGCAAGCGCGCGCAGATGAAGCTGAAGATCCGGGCGATGAGTTCGGAATCCAAGGCATCGGCCTATATCATCGGCGCGCTGCCGTTCATCGTCTTCGCGCTCGTCTATTGGTCCAATCCCAAATATCTTGGCGGGTTTTTCAGCGATCAGCGGCTGATCGTCGCCGGGCTCGGCGGGCTGACGTGGATGTCGATCGGCGTCTTCATCATGGCCAAGATGATCAACTTCGAGATCTGAACTATGTCACCTGCCAGCCACCCCACGCTGTTCGGCATCGACGTGATCTTCGTCGCCTCGATCCTCTCCGCGCTGGCCGCAATGGCGGTGGCGGTGGCAATCTATGCGGCGATTACCGTGCGCGATCCAATGCAGAAGCGGGTCAAGGCGCTCAACGAACGGCGCGAGCAGCTGAAGGCCGGGATCGTCTCCCACACGCCCAAGCGCCGCGCGCAACTGGTGCGCAGGAACGAGACCACCGAATGGATGCGCGGACTGCTCGGCCGGTTGCAGGTGCTGCAGGACAGCCAGATCGCTGCCGTGCAGCAGAAGCTGGCGCAGGCCGGCATCCGCAAGAAGGAATTTGCGGTCGCGGTGATCTTCGCTCGCATGGTGGCCCCGGTCGTGCTGGGGCTGCTGGTGGCGGGAATCGTCTATTGGGCCGATTATTTCCCCGCCTGGGGCAGCATGAAGCGCTTCATCGCCTTTGCCGCTGCGGTCGGCATCGGCTACAAGGCGCCCGAAATCTATATCTCCAATATCGGCACCAAACGCACGCATGCGATCCGCAAGGGCCTGCCCGATGCGCTCGACCTGCTGGTGATCTGCGCCGAAGCCGGCCTGACCGTGGACGCCGCCTTCAACCGCGTCGCCAAGGAACTGGGCCGCGCCTATCCCGAACTGGGCGACGAATTCGCCATGACCGCGATCGAGCTGGCGTTTCTGCACGAACGCCGCCACGCCTTTGAAAACCTGGCTTATCGCGTCAATCTGGAATCGGTGAAAGGCGTCGTCACCACCATGATCCAGACCGAGCGCTACGGCACCCCCCTCGCCTCGGCGCTGCGCGTGCTCTCCGCCGAATTCCGCAACGAGCGCATGATGCGCGCCGAGGAGAAAGCCGCACGATTGCCGGCGATCATGACCGTGCCGCTGATCCTGTTCATTCTGCCGGTGCTGTTCGTGGTTATTCTGGGCCCGGCAGCCTGTGCGATTTCGGACGGGTTCTTGAACAGCAAGAAGTGATTCAATCCATCTCGTTCATCTGTTGGCGATCTATGTCCAGGGAAGCTCTGATTAAGTGCGTTATCGATCAGAGGGTGCCTGAAATATCCCGTCAGCCCGGCCTTGAGCCGGGCCAGGGCTGCCTTTTTGCACCGGACAGGCAAAGAAAGAAGCCCAAGCCCGGGTCAAGCCCGGGCCGACGGGGGTGTGACGGGGAGTTATCTTGGTGAAGCTCGACTTGATCAGAGGTTCCCTAGTTGCCCGGCCGCTCATTGAACATCCCCGCGATCATCCCCTGCGTCTGCGCACTGAAGCGCGCCAGCGGGTTCGCCTGGCTCGTCGCCAGGATGTGGCTGGTCAGGCGCGCTCCGTCCCACAGGTGCAGCACGAAGCCTGGCGGTTCGTCGGTAATCAGCACCCGGTTGTCGGGCTGCGCCGGATCGATCGGCGAGAAATCCAGCCCGACCGCGGCGGCGGAAGAGGGGCAGATGATCGCGGTGAGGCCTTGCCATTGCGTGGCGGCGGAGCGGTGGACGTGGCCGCAGGTGATGGCGATGATCTGGTCATGGCCGGCGACAGCATCGGCGAAGCGGGCGAGCCAGGGTTCATCGGGTTCGGGGTCCATCCACGCGACGCCGGTCGGGAACGGGGGATGGTGCATGGCGATCAGCGTGGGGGTGTCGGGATGCGCGGCAAGTTGGGCCGACAGCCATTGCGCGCGGGCCGGGCAGAAGGCGCCGCCGTGGCGGCCGGGCTGAAAAGTGTCGAGCATGAGGATGCGCAAGCCATCGCGCTCGATGGCGTAATGGATGAAGCCATCGTCCATCGTCACTTGGGGAAACGCGGCGACCATGGGTTCGCGCAGATCGTGGTTGCCCGGGATCGGCCAGCAGGGGATGCCCAGCGGGGCCAAAGTCGCGACCAGCGTCGCATAGCTTTCCGCATCGCCCCATTCGGTCAGATCGCCGGTGAGCAGCAGCAGGTCGGGCCGCTGCGGCGCCGCCTCGATCCGCGCCAGGGCTTCGCGCAGGCGCACCAGATTCTCTTCGGGATCGGCCTTGCGGTCGAAGCCGATGTGGATGTCGCTTAGCTGTCCGATCAGCATCCGGCTTCCCCTGGCTTGCAACCTTGCGCTGCTAAATCTTCTGTTCGCACAGCCTTAATTTTCTCGTCGCCCCATGCCCCGTGAAGACACGGGGGCCAGGGCCGTTTTATGGTAGGCGTGGCACATGGCGCAGGGCGATGGCACCTTGGGTTTCGCGGCGCTTTCACCCAGATGACAACTGCGACATTCGGCGATCTTCGGGAGCAGGACATCCGCGG
This sequence comes from uncultured Novosphingobium sp., assembly GCA_964245645.1. GTDB lineage: Bacteria > Pseudomonadota > Alphaproteobacteria > Sphingomonadales > Sphingomonadaceae > Novosphingobium. Next base: position 3,314 of record CAXTOI010000420.1, read on the forward strand.
ATGATGGCGAGGTCGCCGCGGCGTGGCATTCGCCGCAACTGGTCTGGCTATGCGCGGCATGGTCGAACCAGCCGTCCGGCATGTAGCGCGACACCAGCGTGACCGGGCGCACCGACAGCCTGCCGCCGTGGATTTCGGGTTTGTGGCATTCGCCGCAGAGGCCGTTGGGGGCCATGGCCCGTGCGGCGACCCCGCTCAGGTGGGGGCCGGTGAGGTGGGGATTGGCATGACCCGATCCGCTGCCGGCAAAGTCGCCGGGCCGCGAGCGACCGGCGGTGATCGACGATGCCGGGCCGACCATGCTCAATTGCGCCAGCATCTGGGGAA
>CAXTOI010000421.1:0-3638 GCA_964245645.1 uncultured Novosphingobium sp.
CTCCCCGCCCTGCCCTTCCTGATCATCCTGCTGCGCTGGCGCGAAACGCACGACCCGGTCCTTGCGCCCGTCCCCTCGCTGGCGCGCAACAAGCTGCTGTCCGCCATCGAGGACCACGACGTCACCAACCAGTACAGTGCGATCGGCTCGCTCAAGCCCGGACTGTTCCGCCGCTGGCTGACGGTGGCGATCCTGTGGATCATCGATTGGGGCGGCCGGCACCTCTACAAGACCGGCCGGCTGGGCCGGGTCAACACCATCCACTTCGCCGGCTGGACCTTCCTCGACGACAAGCGGCGGCTGTTCTTCGGCAGCAATTACGACGGCAGCCGCGAAGCCTATAACGACGATTTCATCAACAAGGTGGCCTTCGGGCTGAACGTATCATTCTCGAACGGGCTGGGCTATCCCGCTACGCGCTGGCTGATCTTCGGCGGCGCGCGGCACGAGCAGGACTTCAAGCGCTACCTGTTCCATCACCAGATCCCGACGCAGGTCTGGTACAAGGCCACCCCCGGCCTGACCACTTACGACTTCGCCCGCAACGCCCGCATCCGCCAGGGCCTGGCCGTACCCCTGACCGGCGCGCCGCTGCGCACATGGATCGCGGAGATATGACGATGTCGGCAAATGACGAAGCCGCCGATATCCAGGCGCTGGTCGATCGCGGTTTCAATTCGCTGCCCGGCGCATGTTTCCTGCTGTTGCGGATCGACGATGCCGCGCTGGCCAGGCCGTGGCTGCGCAGCCTCGACGTGACCTCGCTGGCCCAGGCCCGCGCCGCCCGCCAGCCGCAGGCCTGCCAGATCGCCTTCACCGCTGCCGGCCTGCGCGCACTGGGTGTCGAAGTCACCCCCGCAGCCGGCTTCGATCCACAATTCATCGACGGCATGGCCGGCGACGAACGCCGTTCGCACCGGTTGGGCGACGAAGGCGCCAATGCCCCGGCGAACTGGCAATGGGGCGTCGCCGACCGCGAGCCGCATATCCTGCTGATGCTGCTCGCCGCCGACACCGCGATCGGCGAACTCGCTCAATCGATCCGCCAAGCCGCAACCGCGGCCGGCTGCACCGTGGTGCAAGGCGATCCCACCACCACGGCCCTGGGCCGCGAACCGTTCGGCTTTGCCGATGGCTTGTCACAGCCCGAATTCGACTGGGCCGGCGCCCTGACCCCCGGCGGCGCCCGCGATCGCGACTACCGCAACCGGCTGGCGATGGGCGAACTGCTGCTCGGCTATCCCAACGAATACGGCTTCGTCGGCGATTACCCGCAAGCCGACGAACTCGGCCGCAACGGCTCCTACCTGGTCTACCGCCAGTTGGCGCAGGACGTGGCAGGCTTCTGGGAATGGTTGGCGCGGCAGGCCGGCACCGACGGCGCCATCGCCTTTGCCCAGCGCATGGTCGGCCGCGAAATCGATGGCGCGCCCTTGCCCGGGCTCAAACCCGCGACGATCATGGGCAACGACGATCCGCGCAACGACTTCCTCTTCGCCGCCGATCCCGACGGCATCACCTGCCCGATCGGCGCACACATTCGCCGCGTGAATCCGCGCAGCGGCGACGACCCGCAAGGCCGCCACGGCTTCCTGCGCGATCTCATTTCCTCGATTGGCCTGAGCGGCACCGCGATGCACGACACCGTCGCCTCGGCCCGGTTCCACCGGCTGGTGCGACGCGGGCGACCCTATGGCCCGGTGGTCTCGCCGCAAGCCGCGATGCAGGGTGAAGGCGCCGACCAGGAGATCGGGCTGCACTTCCTCTGCCTCAATGCCGACCTCGCCCGCCAATTCGAATTCGTCCAGGGCGCCTGGATCGCCAGCGCTAAGTTCGCCGGCCTCGCCGCCGAACAGGACCCGCTGCTGGGCAACCGAATGCCGCTCGAAACCGGTCAACCGGTCGATGCGTTTTCCTTCCGGGATACCGACGGATGCCCGCATCTGGTCTCCGCTGTGCCGCGTTTCGTCGCCATCCGCGGCGGCGCCTATTTCTTTCTGCCCGGCCTGCGCGGACTCGCGCGCATTCTACGAGACGACCGGGCAGCACCCGAACAACAAGGCTGGGCCGCCCTCCTCGACGACGCCGATCAAGCCAAGGCCGCCTCCTTCGCCGCCCAGGTAAATGCCTTCCAGGATGATTTCGCCAGCCGCGGCCACTGCCCGATCGATCGCGGCTTCCACGTCAAGCGCCATGTGATCCGCGACATCCGCCTGCGCATCGTCGACGATCTGCCACTGCAAGCCGTGGGCGGAATCTTCATCCCCGGCGCCGAATACGCCGGCTTGCTGCGCATCTCCAACGGCTACAGCGCAAGCCTGCCGGACTGGTTCCCCGACCTGGTGGGCTTTGCCGTGAAACTGCACGATGTGCCCGGCGCCAAGCTCCTGCCCGGTGAAGCGCATGCCCAAACCCAGGACTTTCTTGCGCTAAATCAAACATATATTCCTGTGGACGGCCCGGAGGACATGGTCACCATCTCGCTGGCCACAGGCAATTTCCTCACCGCGCCGTTCCTGATCCTGAAAAAACTCGGCCTGCGCAAATCTATCAGGGTTCTGGGCTGGGCGCTGTCATGGCTGCCCGGGCGCTTGTTGCTGCGCAACCCGCTCGACATCGCTTACGCCGGCATCGCCCCGATCTCGATCGGCGAGCTACCGATCAAATTCCACTGGCGCCCGCAAGTCATCGACAACCGCCCGCCGGCCTCCGGACCAGATAAATTCCGCGAAACCATCGCCGCGCGGCTGGCGGCAGATGAGGTGCGTTTCGACTTTCTCGCGCAGTTTTTCGTCGATCCGCAACGCACGCCGATCGACGGCGCCTTTGCCTGGCCCGAAGCGGTAGCCCCATCGATCAAACTGGCCGAACTGATCATTCCGCAAGGCAATCCACCACCAGAAGCATTTGAGATCATGATCAATAAATTGGCCTTCAACCCCTGGCACGCGCTGGTCGCACATCGGCCGGTCGGCAATATCCAGCGCGTCCGTGGCGCAGTCTATCAGGCCAGCGCGCGTCATCGCGGGGCACTATCCGACCCTTAATTCCGACCGGCGTCCGCCAGGATATCGGCAGCCAGTTTTTCAGCGGCGAAGTAAATCGCGGCGACGATAAACAGCCCGGGGATGCGCGGGAAGATCGAGGCGTCGACCACCCGCAGCCCGGCGACGCCGCGGACGCGCCCTTGCGAATCCAGCACCTTGCCGATCGCGGCACTGCCGCAGGCGTGATGGCCCCATGCATTGTCATGCGCCCATTGCCGCAGCGCAGCGCCCGTCAACGCTGTGCCAGGCGTCTCCTCGTGCACTGCCGTGCGATCATCGATCATCACCTGCGCCAGTTGGCGCGCCATCCGGATACCGTCGACCAGCGCATCGAGATCGGCATCGCCACCTTCGGTGAAATTACGAAAGGCGATGACCGGCGGATCGCGCGGATCGCACGAGGCGAGCGTGACTATGCCCGCGCGGTTGCCGGTGCGTCCTTTCAGCACCACCCAGCTGAACCCGTCGAGCCCGGCCCAGGTTGCCGGTGCATACCCAGGAAAATAGCCCCTGAACCGCCCCATCAGCCCCATCAGCACCAGATCGGCGCCTGCCCCCGCCCCCGAAGCGGTGGCAGATCGCTGAAGCGCG
>CAXTOI010000422.1:0-3629 GCA_964245645.1 uncultured Novosphingobium sp.
TCTTCGCCGTGCTCCCCTACCCCACGCTCAGAGTCACGTGCCTCTGAGCGTCCCTCCCCCGATGGGGAGGGGAGCTTATGGCGATTTCAACTTATCTCGGAAAGACCTAGCTAGAATCTTTTCCGAGTGAGACGGCGCTGGCAGCGAATCGACGCAGTCGGCAAAACTCTAAGCCTCTGCCCGGCCGTCAGGCCGCCGCTGCCATGCCGATGGTCAGCACGCCCAAGCCGCCGGCCATGATCCCGCGCAGCCGCAACCAGCCGGGCGGCATGGTCATTCGGCGCGCCAATGCATTGTCCGCCAGCGGGCTCGCCAGCAACGCCAGCCCCAGCACAACCAGCGACGGACCCGGCCAGCGCCAGCCCAGGCACCACGGCAGCAACGCCGCCCAGCCCACCAGGCTCGGCATCACTGCCAGCCCATAGATCCAGGGCCTGCGCAAGCCGGCGAGCAGCGCCGCCATCCACCACAGCCCGCCCAGGAACGACAGGATGATCGCTGCGTAACAACATCCCGCAGCCACCGCGAAATAGTGATTTTCACCCTCGGTAAGCGCCACGATAAGGCAGATCGCCTGCGGCAGCAGTCCGGCGAGGCCGAAGGCGATGAGCGGACGGGGCAGTGCTGGCAGCATCGCCGGATTGTACCGGGTGACGGCATCGACGCAAGGTTTGGGAACGGGCGCCGCGAGTTTCGGTTACGATCGGGCCTGGTGCTCGCGGTGATCGTGCCTCGCCCGGAACGCGTATATTTCGTTTTGCGGCGGCAATGCCGGTTAGGCCAAAGATGATCGACGACAAATATCGAAAAGTTCCCGGCGGGCGCCTGGCTCGCGCGGCATTGTTCGGCCAGATGGCGGGATCGGTAGCTGGCGGCATGTTGGCGGAAGGTGCGCGGCGGCTGGCGCGGGGCGAGCGGCCGCAGCTTTCCGATCTGCTGTTGACCCCGGCCAGCGCGCGGCGGGTGACCGATCAACTGTCGCGGCTGCGCGGGGCGGCGATGAAGCTGGGACAGATTATTTCGCTCGACGCAGGCGACATGCTGCCGGCCGAACTGACCGCAATCCTGGCGCGGCTGCGCGATTCCGCCCATTTCATGCCGCCCGCGCAACTCAATACCGTGCTCGCCGCGCATTGGGGAGCAGGCTGGCGCACGCGCTTTGCCCGCTTCGAGGCGACGCCGATCGCCGCCGCTTCGATCGGGCAAGTGCATCGCGCCACGCTGCCTGAAGGCCGGCTGATCGCGGTCAAGGTGCAATATCCCGGAATTGCCGAGAGCATCGATGCCGACGTCGACAATGTGGCGACGCTGCTGCGGGTGTCGGGGTTGCTGCCCGCGAGGCTGGATATCACCGCGCTGCTCGCCGATGCCAAGCGGCAGTTGCACGAAGAGGCGGACTATATCCGGGAGGCCGAGCAGATGCGGCGCTACCGGGCATTGCTGGCGGGCCACGCGACGTTCGTCGTGCCACGCCCGCTGGACGAGCTATCGGGCCTACGCGTACTGGCGATGGACTTTGTCGGCGGGCAGCCAATCGAAGCATTGGCCGGCGCGACGCAGGCGGTGCGCGATACAGCGATGCAGGCGCTGCTGGGGCTGGTGCTGCGCGAGCTGTTCGCGTTCGGCTATATGCAGACCGACCCGAATTTCGCCAATTACCGGTGGCAGGCGGATACCGGACGCATCGTCCTGCTCGATTTCGGCGCAACGCGGGCGGTCGCCAAGGACACGGTGGCGGCCTATCGCCGGTTGATGGGGGCAGGCCTGGCCGAGGATTGCCCGGCGTTGCGTGCGGCGCTGGTCGAGGTCGGGTTCGTCTCCGGGACGGCGCTTGCACGCCATGCCACGGCGTTCGATGGCATGATCGATGTGATCATCGGCCATCTGGGCCGCCCTGGCCTGTTCGACTTCGCCGACCGGGCTTTCGTCGAGCAGATACGCGAATATATCCAGCCGATCGCGGAAGACCGCGCCGCCTGGCATGTGCCCCCGGCCGAAACCCTGCTCGTGCAGCGCAAGGTGAGCGGCACGGCATTGCTGGCGGTAAAGATGCAGGCGCGAGTGCCGTTGCGCGAGATGGTGGCGGCTGCTCTGGCGTCGCCCGAAGCAGTGCACAGGGAAACGCTGACCGGCGCAGGCATCATCGATCCATGATCTTCAGGCAGTCACCTTGAAGCGCAGGCGACGGCGGGCGGCAATTCCCATGGCGCCGAAAGATGGGCGGCGCGTTGATGTCAGCATTGATACCCGCCCCAACCCGTCCCGAACGGGGAGGGAGCAATGGGTCGCGACCCATGAGATCTGGTGTAAGCTGCCGGGCGTTTATCCCGGCTTGCTCGGGTTCGGACTGTTTCCGGTTGTGTGCGATCGTTTAACCGCCGAAAGGCAGTGCGTGGACAAGATAGCAGCAGCGCGGGCGATCGTGGCGGAGATTGCGCGGCACTTGCAGGCCGATGCGTCGGTTGAGTTGTGGAATGGCGAGGTGCTGCCGCTGGGGCCGGGGGCGCGGGATGACATCAGGATACGCATCGGCTCGCCCGGCGCGATCGGGCGGCTGCTTCGCTCGCCGCGGCTGACCACGCTGGTCGAGGTCTATCTGTCGGGCGAACTGGATATCACCGGCGCCAGTCCGCTCGATGCGCTGCAACGCTGGGATCATCTGAAAGCTGTCGGGCTGAAGCGCTCGGTCAATCGCGGGGCGATCCTGCGGGCGGCGTTGCCGTTCCTGACCGCACGCGCGCCGGCAGAGACAGGCATGGGGTTTGCGGCGCGGGTACGGCGGCTGGCGGGGCGCGGGCGTGACGATACCGGGATGATCCAGTTCCACTACGATGTCTCGAATGCGTTCTACGCGCTGTTCCTGGGGACCGAGATGCAATATTCGGCGGCGGTGTTCGACCGCTGGGATGGCGATCTGGACGAGGCGCAGCATGCCAAGCTGAACCTGATCTGCACCAAGCTGCAACTGGCGCCGGGCAAGCGGCTGCTCGATATCGGCTGCGGCTGGGGCGGGCTGGCGTGCCATGCTGCGCAGCATTTCGGGGTGCAGGTGCATGGCGTGACGCTGAGCCAGGCGCAATTCGACGCTGCCATCGCGCGGGTGCAGCAGCGCGGCCTAGGCGACCGGGTGACGCTGGAACTGCGCGATTACCGCAGCCTGGACGAGACGGCGAGCTATGACGCGATCGCGCAGATCGGCATGTTCGAACATGTCGGCATCGACAACCATGACGCCTTCTTCGCCAAGATCGCCGCGCTGCTGGCGCCGGCCGGGCTGTACCTCCACCAGGCGACCACGCGCCGCGCGACACGCGACCTGACGCGCTTTCGCAAGCGCAGCGCGTATATGGCGGTGATCAACCGCTGGATCTTTCCCGGCGGCGAACTCGACTATATCGGGATGACGGCTACCAACCTCGAGCGCTGGGGGTTCGAGGTGCGCGGGGTGGAGCCGATGCGGGAGCATTATTACCTGACGCTGAAAGCCTGGAGCGAACGGCTTTATGCGCGGCGCGAGGAGGCGGTGGCCGAGGCGGGATTGACGCGGACGCGGCTGTGGCTGCTGTATTTTGCGCTGTCGTGCACGGGGTTCTGGCGGGGGGTGTTGTGCGATTTTCAGACATTGGCGC
>CAXTOI010000423.1:0-3625 GCA_964245645.1 uncultured Novosphingobium sp.
AGCACAAGGTCCTGTGTGGGCACCGTGATCGGCTGACCCGAGGCGGGCGAGAGGCCAAAGCCCACGCTCGACATGCTGGCGACGACCACATTCTCGGGATCGCGCATCCGGTCGATGATCGGTCGCCCGTCCGGGGTGTTCTCGATCACCCCGGCCCAGCTGCGGATCACGTTGAGATGCGCGGCCTTCGGCAGCAGTTCGGCAACGCGCCGTGCGAGATTGCGGGTGAGCGGCGAGGTCGGTCGCGACGGGCTGGCGTCGGCGATTTCGATCCACTCATGCGGGCCTCCGCCATAGGCTAGGTTGCCGCGCAAGGTCTGGCGTCCGTAAAGCCCGTTGCCATCGACTCCGCCCAGCGGCAGCCGGGGCGCAGGCTCGGTGACGATCATCTCCGCACGGGCGGCGGCAAGCGGCACATCAATGCCCAGCTTGGCCATCAGCAGCCCGGTCTGCGGACCCGATGCAACGACCACGGCATCGCACTCGTGCCGCCCGGTCGCGCTCTCGACCGCGACCACCTTGCCGCCTTGCGTGGCAAAGCCGGTCACCGGGCTGTGCTGAACGATCCGGCCACCGAGGTCCTGAACCGCCCAGGCATAGGCCTGTACCGTGCGCTGCGGATTGGCATGACCGCCGAACTTGTACTGTATTCCGCCGAGGCAATTGTCGCCGGCGAGCGGCACCCGCCGCCGCGCCTCGGCGGCGTCGAACACATCGACGGCATAGCCCATGCCGGTGACCATGCTCGCGATGTAGTGATAGGCCGCAAGCTGGCGCTCGGTGACCGCGATGATGATCCGCTCGGGGCTGAATTCGGTCGGGTAGCCGAGCAACGCGTCCATCTGCGGCCACATCCGCGTTTCCTCGTCGAACAGCGGGCTGGCATAATGCGAGGCACCGCCGCCGTTGCGGCCCGAGGCTTCCCAGCCGACGATGAATTTGTCGAGCACGGTAACCTGTGCGCCCGAACGCGCCAGCCACCAAGCCGAGCTGAGGCCGGTGACCCCGCCGCCGACGACAACGACCTTGGGGACGCCCTTCATGCCCGCCACAAGTCGGCCGCCTGATGTTCCATCTCGCGCGTCGTGCCGATGTCGCGATAGGGGATCCATGCGGTCGGGATGCCGAACCACACATCCCAGCCGGCGCCCATTTCCTCGGACTCACCCCAATCGGCCAGTACCTTGAGCGGCAGGGGGCGGACCGGGGCGCGATGCGTGGCGAGCGGAATCGTGCCGAAGGGCTTGTCCGCTGCAATCGCCAGCATCATCGCCACCTGGTCGCGGCAGCGCCGGCCCTGGCACACCCCCATGCCCGCGCGCGTGAGCCGCTTGATCTGGTCGGGGTTCGCGGGGCCATCACCCAGCAGGGTGCCGAGCGAGCGGTTGGCGATGGCGGGCGGCCGGGCGAGATAGTTCGGCGGCTGGACGCCGAGCAGATCGGCGCGGGTGACTTCCTCGCATTGGCACACGATCGTCTCCGGCGCGCTGACCGCACCAAGCGCTGCGGCCCACTCCATGCGATAGGCAACGTGATCGAAGCCGGTGTCCGGCAAGCCGGCGCAGGTGCCGACGAAGGTCAGGCGCCCCGAGTTTATGCCAGCGTCGGGCGCGGGCACATAGCCGCCGCGCCATGGATCGAGCATGCGCTTGGCGCCCATCGCATCGATCAATTCGATCGCGGGGACGAGGCCGATGCCAAGGCAGATCGTGTCGCAGGCGATTTCCACACCCGAGCGCAAGATCGCGCGCTCGACGCCGTCGATCCCGCCCTCGGCGCGGGCAATGGCATCGTCGGTGTAGATCGCGATCTGTGCCGAACGCACCGCCTCGACCAGATCGGCGCGTCCCTGCGGCACATCGCGCACTTCGACCAGGCCCGCGACATCGATGCCGTTCTCGCGCGCAAGCAGCGCCGCCCCCAGCGCGAGGTCGTGCGAGCCGAGGAACAGCACGCGCTTGCCGGCGAAAGCGTCATACCGCGACAGTAGCATCGTCAGCGCCGCCGCGCCCATCACGCCGGGCTGGTCCCAGCCGGGAAAGCCGATCGCCAAGTCGCGCGCACCGGCCGCCAATACCAGTTCGCCGAAGCCGACGAGCCAGGAGCGGGTTGCGTCGGCTAGCCCCACGACTTGCTCGGGCAAGGTGCCGAGCGCCGGACCGTTGCGGTAGACGCCCCAGGCGCAGGTGCCGAGCAGCAGTTCGACGCCTGCCTCCATCGCCGCTTCAAGCTGCGGCTCGCTGCCGAACAATGTCTCGACCATGCGTTCAGGGTTGAGCGTCGCGGCGGTCATGCGCCCACCGAAATAGAGCGGCACGTCGTTGCCCATCGCCGCGCCCGGCATCGGGTTCTCGTCGATCAGCAGCACCGACTTGCCCCCGCCCGCCGCCGCCAGCGCTGCCGCGATCCCGCTGGGACCGGCGCCGATCACGACGACGTCGTAGCGCACCTCGGCGACCGGCAGCTTGCCATTGAGCGCATGCGGATCAAATTCGGTCATCACACTGCCTCCAACGCCTGGACAAGGTCGGCGATCAGATCGTCGGGGTGCTCCAGCCCGACCGAGAGCCGCATCGTGCCGTTGGTGATGCCACCGGCAAGCCGGAGCTCAGGCGCCAGTGTATAATGGGTGGTCGTCGCCGAATGGCAGATCAGCGTCTCCGACCCGCCGAGGCTGACCGCCAGCTTGAGCAGCTTGAGAGCATCGAGCATCCTGAACGATTCCGCCTCGCCGCCGTGGAGGTGGAACGAAAATGTCGACCCCGCGCCCGTGCACTGGGCATCGTAAACCGCTTTCGCGCGCGTGCCTTCCGTCAGAAAACCGAGATAGGTCACGCCCGCAACCTTGGGATGATCGCGCAGGAATTCGGCAACCGCAGCTGCGTTCTTCATCGCGCGTTCGATCCGCACGCTGGCCGATTCGAACGAACGCACGACCAGCCACGCGGTAAACGGATCGCAATGATTGCCCCAGGTCGTGCGCAGCGAACGCAGCGTCTGGATCAGCTCCAACCGTCCGCTGATCCCGCCGGCGAGCAGATCGCTGTGCCCGGCGCAATATTTGGTGAGCGAGGTGAGGCACAAGTCCACCCCATGCGCGATCGGCCGCTGCGCGAAGGGGCCGAGCAGGGTGTTGTCGACGACCACCAGCGGCCTGCGCCCCTGGTTCGCGCCGATTTCGTCGGCCACCGCAACCATCAGCGCCAGATCGACGATTGCGGCGGTCGGATTGGCCGGCGTCTCGGCAACGATCAGCGCGAGCGGCCCCTTGGCCATCGCCGCCGCCGCTGCCGCGCGCACTTCTGCAGGATCGGTGCCGTCGAGGTAGGTTTCGACCGAAGCGCCGAACTGCGGCATCACCGCGCCGTAAAGCATATCGACGCCGCCGTAGATCGGGCGGCCGTGCAACACGCTGTCCCCGGGCCGCACGAACGCCAGCGCGACCGAGGAATGCGCGGCCATTCCGCTCGCGAAGGCGACCGCGGCCTCGGCCCCATCGACCGCCGCTAAGCGACTCTCGAGGATGTCGAGCCCAGGGTGGCCGAGCCGCGCGTAGATGTGATTGCTCTCTCCGACCAACGGGCCCGCGTTGTCGAAAAACGCCCGGTGGACATCCTTGGCATGC
>CAXTOI010000424.1:0-3240 GCA_964245645.1 uncultured Novosphingobium sp.
AAGCCTGCGCGTCTTCCAGCCGGAGATCGTTCATGACCACCGCGTCCCAAGTCACTCTTTACGATCTCAACCTCGCCTCCGGTTGCACGATCAGCCCCTTCGTATGGCGCACCAAATATGCGCTGGCGCACAAGGGGCTGGACGTGGAGATCGTGCCAGGCGGCTTCACCGGCATCCTCGAGCGAACCGGTGGCCGGTCCGAGCGGTTGCCCGCCATCGTCGATAACGGCGAATGGGTGCTGGACAGCTGGCTGATTGCCGAACATCTCGACGCAAAATATCCCGAGAATCCGTTGTTCGAGGGGCCAAGCATGAAGGTGCTGACCAAATTCATCGACCAGTGGCTGTGGCGCACCGCGATCGGGCCGTGGTTCCGCTGCTACATCCTGGATTATCACGACCTCTCCTATCCGCGCGATCACGAGTATGTACGCTCCACCCGCGAGAACATCTTCCTGGGCGGGCAGAAGCTGGAGGATGTGCAGGCCGGGCGCGAGGATCGGCTGCCGCTGGTGCCGCCGACGCTGGAGCCGCTGCGCCAGTTGCTGCGTGAGAGCCCGTGGCTGGGCGGCGAGACGCCCAACTTTGCCGATTATACCGCGCTGGCGACATTCCTGTGGACGGGTTCGGTCGCGACCACCCCACCGCTTACCGCGGATGATCCCCTGCGCGACTGGCTTGATCGCGGGTTCGACCTGTTTGGCGGGCTAGGCCGGCATCCGGCGATGCATTCGCTGTTCGGCCTGACCCTGCGCGCGGGCGACCCTGCGCCGTTTCTGCAGGAAGGCGTCGGCACCGCCCCCGCCCCGGTCAACCGCGGCGCCGGGACCACGCCTCTGCCCGAACCGGTGAAGGTGGCGTGATGCGGACGAGGAGCGACGCATGATCTGGGACCAGGAACCGCCGGCGGGCACGCTGCGCATGTATCACATCCCCGGCTGCCCCTTCAGCGAGCGGGTGGAACTGCTGCTCGACTTGAAGGGCCGGCAAGGGGAAATGGCTGATCACGTCATCGACATTTCCAAGCCGCGCCCCGAATGGCTGCTGCGCAAGACACGCGGCACCACCGCCTTGCCCGCGCTGGAGCTGGAGACGGGCGAGACGCTCAAGGAAAGCATGGTGATCATGCGCTATTTCGAGGATCGTTTCCCCGAGCATCCGGTGGCCCGCGCCGACCCGTACGAACATGCGGTCGAGGCGATGCTGTGTGCTACCGACGGCGCGTTCACCGGTGCCGGCTACAGCATGATCCTGAACCGTGACGCCGCGCAACGCGACGCGCTGCGGGCCGGGGTCGATGCGCAATACACGCGACTGGACGATTTCCTGTGCTACTACGCGCCGGACGGCGAGTTCCTGTTCGACAGCTTCGGCTGGGCCGAAGTCGCGTTCACGCCGATGTTCAAACGCTTGTGGTTCCTCGAATATTACGAGGACTATGTGGTGCCGCAGCATCTTTACCGCGTGCTGCGCTGGCGCGAGGCGTGCGTATCCCATCGGGTGGCAGCGGCCCACCACGGCCACCGCGAACTGGTGACGCTGTATTACGATTACAGCCAGGGGGGCGGAAACGGCAAGATCCCCGCCGGCCGTACCGTGTCCAGCTTCACGCTGGATCCGACCTGGGACACTCGTCCGCTGCCGCCGCGCGAAAAATGGGGCGCTCCTGCCACCGACGCCGAACTCGGCCTGATCTGAAACATCCCCTGAAAGGACATCCCATGAAAAATTATCCTCAGCATTACATCGACGGCGCGTGGGTCGACAGCAAGGGCGGGCAGCCGCACACCGTCGTCAATCCGGCGACCGAGGGTCCTGCCTCGCAGATCGTGCTGGGCACCGCCGCCGATGTCGATGACGCGGTGATCGCCGCGCGCCGCGCCTTCGAGACTTTCTCGCAGACCAGCCGCGCCGAGCGTATGGCGCTGCTCGGCCGGGTAATGGAAGAATATGGCAAGCGCGTGCCCGACATCGCCGAGGCAATCGCCACCGAGATGGGTTGCCCGATATCCATGGCGCGGACCGCGCAGGCCGGCTCCGGCATGGGCCATCTCGGCAACGCGCTGAAGGCGCTGGAGAGCTACGAGTTCCACGAAAGGATCGGCGACAACACCGTGGTGCGTGAGCCGATCGGCGTCGTCGGGCTGATCACCCCGTGGAACTGGCCGATGAACCAGATCGTCGCCAAGGTCGGCCCGGCGCTGGCGGCGGGCTGCACGATGATCCTGAAGCCGTCCGAAGAAGCCCCGACCTCGGCCGCGATCTTTGCCGAGGTGATGCATGCGGCGGGCGTGCCGGCGGGCGTGTTCAACCTGGTGCAAGGCGATGGCGCCGGCGTTGGCACCGCGCTGGCGCAGCACCCCGATATCGACATGATCAGCTTCACCGGATCGACGCGCGCCGGCATCATGGTAGCCAAGAACGCCGCAGACACGGTCAAGCGCGTGGCGCAGGAACTGGGCGGCAAGTCGCCCAATATCATTCTGGAAGGCACGCCGCTAGATCAGGCGCTGCCTGGCGGGGTCGGCGGCATCCTGTTGAATTCCGGGCAGAGCTGCGTCGCCCCGACGCGGATGCTGGTCCATCGCTCGCAGCATGACGAAGCGGCGCAAAAGGTCGGTACGATGTTCGACGCGAAGCAGGTCGGCGAGCCGTTGACCGAAGGCGATCATATCGGCCCGGTCGTCAACGAGAGCCAGTGGAACCGAATTCAGGGCCTGATCCAGCAAGGCATCGACGAAGGCGCCACGCTGGTTACCGGCGGCACCGGCCGGCCCGAGGGCCACGATCACGGCTTCTACGTCAAGCCGACGGTTTTTTCGCATGTCACCCCGGACATGACGATCGCGCGGGAGGAAATCTTCGGGCCCGTGTTGGTCATCATGCCCTATACCGACGATGCCGATGCGGTGAAGATCGCCAACGACACGCCATATGGGCTGGGCGCCTATATCGCCGGCGACCCGGCACGCGCGAAGACGATCGTGCGCAAGATTCGCGCCGGGGCGGTCTTCGTCAATGCCGGGGGGCTGGCCTTCGACATGCCGTTCGGCGGCTACAAACAGTCGGGCAATGGCCGCGAATTCGGCAAGTTCGGGCTGGAAGAGTTCCTGGAAGTGAAATCAGTAATCGGCGCGTTGCCGGAGGACGAACCGGTCGCGGCGTAAGCCACAGGTTGCGCGGCGGCCGACCCACGCCCCCGACAAGGCTGCCTGCTGCAGCGGCCAAGGGAGAAAGCGG
>CAXTOI010000424.1:3250-3601 GCA_964245645.1 uncultured Novosphingobium sp.
GACGGCGGGGCAAGCCGCGGGGTGACGGAAATGGTGGGTTGATGGCGGTCAGTAATTCGACAGGATCGCCAGGCTGCGCGTATCCAGTGGCTTGCCGGCCTTCTGCAACGCCAGCTCCTTGACCCGCGTCTTGCCCTGCAGGTCGATGAGATAGGCGTGGATTGCCCCGGCATCGGCCTTTGACAGCACATCGTCCCAGCGCGGCATCCCGGCATCGACCAGCGCGCCCTCCAGCAGGATCCGGTCGAAGATGCCATGCGTCGCAATGTCCAGCCGGCGCAGATCGGGCGCGGTCGAGCGGGGCTGGTTGGCGTGGCAGATCGCACAATTGGTGAAGAACAACCCCTGCCC
>CAXTOI010000425.1:0-3581 GCA_964245645.1 uncultured Novosphingobium sp.
CCCCTCCCCGTTGAGGAGGGGAGCTTATGGCGATTCAACTTATCTCGGAAAGACTCTAAGGCAGGCGCTGTCACGCGATACGGGCCAGCCAGTGCGTGGTGGCGACGACCGCTATACAGGCAGCAATCGCCAGCCACGGCAGCCAGCCGGCGCGACGGGAGAAGCTGCCCTCGCCCGCCACCGTTGCATCCGGAAACTGGCCGCGATCCTGGATGTAATGGCGGAAGAGGAACACCGGCAGGATCACGGTTACCGCGATCAAGCCGTTGCGCAAGGTGCCGCTGCCCCAGACATCGGCGCCCGCGCCCATGAAGGCCATGTTGACGAAGCCGAAGGCGGCGCCGGTGGCCAGTAGCCATGTCGGGCAGCGAAACGGGCGCTCCCAGTTCGGGCGATCGATACGGTGAATCCAGCCCGATTGCAGGTTGAGGAAGTTGAACATCAGGTAAGAGTCGTTGGAGATCATCAGCACCGCGAAATAGTCCGATGCCAGCAGCAGCACGAGATTGAAGCCGAGGTCGGTCCACATCGCCGCGGTGGGTGCGCCATGGCTGTTCACGCGGCTGAGGTATTTGGGGAGCCAGCCGTCGACCGAGGCCTGGTACAGCGTACGCGACGAGCCCATCATCGAGGTCATGACGATCAGCAGCAGCGCCAGGATCAGCATGGTGATGAAGATATTGGCAACCACCACGCCGCCCCCGCCGCCGATCCCCACCCCAGTGGTCACGATCCGCGCCAGCGCCAGCGCCACCCCCGAGCCATCGTAGATGCGCGGATCGAGCAGTGCATCCAGGCCCAGCGAGGCCTGGAACGCCAGCGGCACGAGGCTGAAGATCAGGATGCACAGCAGCCCGGAGGCAATGATCGCGCGCGGGGTGTCGCGCTTCGGATCCTTGAATTCGCGGATGTAGCAGACCGCGGTCTCGAAGCCGTAGGTCGACCAGCCGGCGCCGAACATCGCCCCCATCAGCAGGGTCAGGCCATAGACGTCCCACTTGCCGAAATGGGCGTGGCCAGCGGCATCGTGAAGCATCGGCAGCAGGGGAAATAGATGCCGTGAGGGCAGGTCGCCGGTGAGCAGCGGCACCAGGCCGACCAGGATCAGCGGCGCGAGGCAGACGATGCCGAGGATTTTTTGCGCATAAGCGGCCTTGGCCGCGCCATGGTGCTGCAGGGCAAAGGTCAGGAACAGGAAGCCCGCGCCGATCAGCGAGACGACATTGACCCGCAGCGTCAGCCCCGGGCGCACGAAACCCAGGTTGACGAGGGTGATATGCCAGGTGTTGATCGCCGCGTCGGGCGCGAACAGGCTGGCCATGATATAGCCGGCGCCCAGGCTGGTCCCCAGCGTCAGCACCGGCGACCACGCCAGCCAGTTGCACCATACCGAGATCGGGGCGACGAATTTGGAATAAGGCAGCCAGGCCGCCGCGCCATAGACCGACGCGCCGCCGGATTTGTGCGGGTAGAGACCGGCGATCTCGGCATAGACGAAGCTTTGCACGAAACCCATCAGGATAGAGGCGATCCAGATCACCCAGCTGGGCTGGCCGATCACCGTGGCGATGCCGCCCATCGTCAGCAGGACGCCTGCCGGAACCCCGCTGGATGCCCAGAAGGCGCCTTTCCAGTCGAGCGTGCGATGCAATTGGCCGGCGGCTGCTTCGTCTTCGGCGGCGAACAGATCGGCCGGTACCGCAAGCGCGAGATCGTGGTCCTCCCCAATCATACCGATCCGATCATCGCTGCGCATGCTCCCAATCAGGTGCGACGTAATAGGGCAGGTTGGCAGGGGGGAGCAATGGCTTGCCCAGGATATGGTCGGCGGCTTTCTCGCCGATCATGATCGTCGGCGCGTTGAGATTGCCGGTGGTGATCGAGGGCATCACCGAGGAATCGACAACGCGCAGGCCTTCGGTACCGATCACCCGCAGTTCGGCATCGACCACTGCCAGCGGGTCGTCGGCTGTGCCCATCCGGCAGGTGCAGGACGGGTGCAGCGCGCTTTCCAGACGCTCGCGCAGGAAGGCGTCGATCGCATCGTCGCTGATGCAATCCGTGCCGGGCTGGATTTCACGGCCCCGCCACGGTGCAAACGCCGGTTGCTGGAAGATTTCGCGGGTCAAGCGCAAGCAGGCGCGCATGTCCGTCCAATCCTCGGGGTGGCTCATGTAATTGAAGCGGATCGCCGGCTTGTCGCGGGGGTTGGCGCTGCGCAGCGTGACCGTGCCGCGACTTTTGGAGCGCATCGAGCCGACATGCGCCTGGAAGCCGTGCTCGCTGGCCAGCGAGGAGCCGTCGTAATCGATCGCCATCGGGAAGAAATGATACTGGATATCCGGGTAGCGGATGCCGGCGCGGCTGCGAATGAAGCCGCAGCTTTCGAAGTGATTGCTGGCGCCGGGGCCGGTGCGATTGAACAGCCATTGCGCGCCGATCAGTGCCTTGCCGAGCAGATTGGCCTGGCCGTACAGCGTGACCGGCTGAGTGCAGGCCATCTGAAAATAGAATTCGAGATGGTCCTGCAGATTGGCGCCGACCCCGGCGCGGTCGGCCAGCACCGGAATGCCGTGCGCGGCCAGTTCCGCAGCCGGGCCGATGCCTGACAGCTTGAGCAATTGAACCGAGTTGATCGGGCCGCCTGACAGGATGACTTCGCGGCGGGCGCGGGCCTCGTGTCTTTCGCCATTCCGCTCGTAGGCGATGCCGACCGCGCGGCCGCCTTCGAACAGGATCCGGGTGGCCAGCGCGTGTTCGATGATGGCGATGTTGGGGCGCGCCCTGGCCGGGTAAAGATAGGCCTTGGCCGCGGAACAGCGGGCACCGTCGCGCACGGTCATGTCCATCCGGCCGAAGCCTTCCTGGCGGAAACCGTTGTAATCCTCGGTCAGGGCATAGCCGGCCTCGACCGCGGCATCGAGCCAGGCCTGGTGCAACGGGTTTTTGAGCGAACCGTAAGTAGTGGACAGCGGGCCGTCGCCGCCGCGATAAGCGTCGCCGCCTTCGCGACGGGTCTCGGCGCGTTTGAAATAGGGCAGGACCTGGGCGTAGTTCCAGCCGCGGGCGCCTTCATCTTCCCAGCGCTCGAAATCCAGCGGATTGCCGCGAACATAGACGAGGCCGTTGATCGAGGAGGAGCCGCCGAGCCCCTTGCCGCGGGGGCAATGCAGGCGGCGGTTGTTAAGATGCGGCTCGGGCTCGCTTTCGTAGCGCCAGTTCCAGCGCGTGGTGTTCATCGGGTAAGCCAGCGCGGCGGGCATCTGGATGAAGATCGAACGATCCGAGCCGCCGGCTTCCAGCACCAGCACCTGGTTGTGGCCATCGGCGGAGAGGCGGTCGGCGAGGACGCAGCCGGCGGAGCCGGCGCCGACGATGATGTAGTCGTAGGTTGCGTCGGAATTTGTCTGCTTCATTGCTCCTGCCCCGTTCGGGGGAGGCTGGGTGGGGGTTTCCGCGCTCGCTGGGACGCCGTGCTTCGCACCGCCCCCCCAACCCCTCCCCGCCGGGGAAGGGAGGAAGTGGCACGCTCAATACGGCGCATCGATCGGCTCCATGGCGACGTAGACGCTCTTCAGCCG
>CAXTOI010000426.1:0-3581 GCA_964245645.1 uncultured Novosphingobium sp.
GGACACCGGCTATGCCGAGCGCGTCGGATTTGAGGCGGGGCGGCGCGAAAGCTACAAGGCGGCCAGGGCGGCGGCGCGCGGCGGCGGCTGACCGGCGCGACGCCGGGGGCAGGCGGCCGGGCGAATCACTCATTCGCCCGCTCCAGCGTCACCTCCGCCGCGACGATCCGGCTTCCGACCCGTGCCGACAGCGGCGGGTCGGCGGTGCGCACGACAGTCGTCATGCTTGCGTCGTCCGGGCGGCGCGGACGGTGTTGGCCAGCAGGCAGGCGATCGTCATTGGGCCGACCCCGCCCGGCACCGGCGTCGCCGCCCGGGCATGACCCAGCTGATCGAATGCGACATCGCCGATCAGCCGCGTCTTGCCCGCAGCATCCGTCTGGCGAGTGATACCCACGTCGATCACGACGGCGCCGGCCTTTACCCAATCGCCCTGCACCAGCCGGGGAGCGCCGGCCGCCGCCACGACGATGTCCGCCGCGCGCACGATGCCGGGCAGGCCGCGCGTGGCGATATGGGTGACGGTAACCGTGCACTCACGCTCCAGCAGCAGCATCGCTACCGGTTTGCCGACGATGTTCGACTTGCCGATCACCACCGCGTTCAGCCCGCGATAATCGCCGATGACATGGTCCAGCAGCATCATGCAGCCCAGCGGCGTGCATGGCACCAGGCCACCGGTACCGGTTGACAATCGTCCGACGTTCACAGGGTGGAACCCGTCGACATCCTTGCCCGGAGCGATCGTGTCGAGCACGCGGCCCGGCTCGATCCCGTCGGGCAGGGGCAGCTGGACCAGGATGCCGTGCACCGCCGGATCGCGGTTGAGCCGGTCGATCAGCGCCAGCAGCGTCGCCTCGTCGGTTTCGGCGGGCAGGCGATGCTCGAACGAGGTGATCCCGACGCGGCGCGATTCGGCCACCTTGCGGGTGACGTAGACCTCGCTGGCAGGACTATCGCCCAGCAGCACCACCGCCAGCCCGACGCGCACGCCGAACCTCGCCAGTTCGGCGACGTCCCGCGCGGTCGCGTCGGACAGCGCGCGCGCCATCGCGCGTCCGTCGATCGGGGTCATCGGAAGACGACGGTGCGTGATCCGTTGAGCAACACGCGGTCCTGCAGATGCCAGGTCACGGCCTGGGCCAGTACGCGCCGCTCGATATCGCGGCCCTTGCGCACCAGATCCTCCGGCGTGTCGCAATGGGTGATGAATTCAGCATCCTGGCTGATGATCGGCCCTTCGTCGAGATCGGCGGTCACGTAGTGGGCGGTCGCGCCGATCATCTTGACGCCGCGCTCATGCGCTTGGTGATAGGGCTTGGCGCCCTTGAAGCCGGGCAGGAAGCTGTGATGGATGTTGATGCAGCGGCCGGATAGAAAGCCGGCCATGTCGTCCGACAGGATCTGCATGTAGCGCGCCAGCACGATCAGATCCGCACCCGTCTCGGTCACGATTCGCTTGATCTGCGCTTCCTGCTCGGCCTTGGTGTCCCGGGTTACGGGCAGGTGATGGAACGGAATGTCGCCGACCATGGTGGTGTGCAGCGCGCGTTGCGGATGGTTCGAGACGATGCCGACCACGTCCATGGCCAGTTCGCCGATCCGGTAGCGATACAGCAGATCGCCGAGGCAATGGTCGAACTTCGACACCAGCAGCAGCACCCGCTGGCGCTCGTCCGCCGCGCGCAGCGTCCATTCCGCGCCGATCTCCCGCGCCAGCGGCGCAAGCGCGACGCGCAAGGCACCGGCGCGATTGCCGCCGTCGATCTCGAACACGACGCGCATGAAGAAGCGCCCCGTCAGCCGGTCGTCGAACTGCTGCGCATCGGTAATGTTGCCGCCTTCGCGCGCCAGAAACCCGGCGACCTTGGCGACCAGGCCGGCCCTGTCGGCACACGACAAGCGCAAGGTAAGGAGTTCGGTCATGCTGCGCGGGCCTCGTAGTCGTTGATCCAGTCGACCGTCCGGGCCAGGCCGCCGAACGGATAGAAATGCAGCCGCACCGGCCCATGCGCTGGGGTCAGCCCGGCTGCGAATTTCGCCAGCAGTGCATCGGGCCCGGCGGTGCCGAGCAGTCTGGTGATCGAGATGCCGTATTTGGCCAGGACCGCGGTGGACGCGCCGACCCCGCAAAGCGTGGCAAAGCGCAGCAGCGTCTTGATGCCCGCCGGGCCTGGTATGCCGATCCTGACCGGACAATCGATGCCTTGCGCGCGCAGCTTTTCCAGCCAGAGCAGAAAGGCTTCGGCATCGAAGCCGAATTGCGTGACGATCAGCGTCGCCATGCCGCGCTGGGTAATCTCGTGGCGCTTCTGCTTCAGCGCGGCCCAGCAGGCCGCCTCGTCCATGGCCGGATGGCCATCGGGATGGCCGGCGATACCGATTGCGGTGATGCCGTTCTCCTCGAACACGCCGGTGCGCAGCAGCGCCATGGTATCGACGAACGGCCCGGCCGGCACCGGCGGATCGCCCGCGACGAGAAAGGCGCGCCGGGCGCCCGCCTCGGCGACGGTGCGGCAAATGGTCTGTTCCAGTTCGGCATGGCTGGCGATGCGCCGCGCCGACAGATGCGGCATCGGCTCGAAACCCAGCGCGCGGACATCGGCAGCGGCGGCGATCCGCGCGTCCATCGACTCGCCAGGCAGAAAGGTGATGGCGACCGGGGTTTCGGGCGCGATCCGCGCGGCCGCCTCGCTAAGCGCCGGGCGGTCCTTGGCGGTCATTTCAAGCGAATAGCCATCGGTCATGCTGGCAGCGACGCGCGCCCAGTTAGGATGGATGACGGGAATGGTCATGGGCGTATCCTCTGGCCATGCGGTTTGCCGGCTGCCGTATCGATAATCGCCCTAGCGTGATCGTAGATGTTCGTATAGATGAAATGTTCATGGACGCGAACTTACAAAAGCCGGTCGACGCGCCGGAGCCACTGCTCCTGCTGCCGGGGTTGATCTGCGATTCGCGCATCTTCTCGGCGCAATGTGCCGCCTTTGCTCAAGCCGTGCCTGCCGCCGATTTCGGCGACTCGCGCACGCTGGGTGCGATGGCTGAGCGGGTGTTGGCCGCTGCGCCGGCGCGGTTCGCCATGCTGGGCCATTCGATGGGCGCGCGGGTTGCGCTGGAAGTGTTCCGGCGCACGCCGGAGCGCGTGACCCGGCTCGCGCTGGTCAGCACCGCCACCCATCTGCCGCCCCCCGGCGAAGCGGCCAAGCGGCACGCGCTGCGCGATATCGGCCGAGCGCAGGGCATGGCGGCGCTGGTCGATGCCTGGCTGCCGCCGATGGTTTCGCCGACGCGGCTGGACGATGCGGAATTGCTCGCGCCGCTGCGCCGGATGTGCATCGCCGCCGGCCTGCCTCGGTTCGAAGCCCAGATCGCCGCGTTGCTCGCTCGGCCGGAGGTGGAAAGCCTGTTGCCCACGATCGCCTGCCCGCTGCTCGTCCTGTGGGGCGCCCGGGGATGGCTGCCGGGCTTCTACGACGACGTGCTCGGGATCTGGCGCGACTGGGCGACCGACCTGCGCGGCGAGCCTCTGGACGCGACCCACTACATCCCCGAGGACCTCCCGCAGCTGACGGCGGCGC
>CAXTOI010000427.1:0-3577 GCA_964245645.1 uncultured Novosphingobium sp.
ACGGGGATATTTCAGGCACCCTCTGATCGATAACGCACTTAATCAGAGCTTCCCTAAGTGGGCTTGTCCGAACTCCAGCCATCGATCGCGACCCGCCATTTGCCGTCGGCGTCATGATGAAACACGTTGATGCCTTTGCCGGTGTCCATGGTGACCTTTCCGGTTGTTCGGTCGGTGTCAGCCGATTTGTAAATATACCGCTCGAAGGCCCAATCGCCGCTGACGGTGAAACCGATTGAAGTCTTGTCCCATTTGGTCCGGTAGCCCGCCATATAGGCCGCAGCCCACTTGCGCACGGCGTCATGGCCAACGATTTCCGCTTCGCCGGAAGACTGATAAACGATGTTTGCGGTGAGATCGGCCATCAGGACGTCTACGTCATTGCTGTTGATAGCCGCAACATAGGCGCCGTGAGCGAGTCGCTCGATCGCGGGCACGTCCTGCGCCTGCGCCCGCGTAGTCGTCGAACCCAGCGCAACAAAAGCGGTCATCGCCATGCCGATCTTCGATAAGGCAGTCATGCTGTCCCCCTTCTCAGTTTGCCCCGTGCTTCCATACCAGTACCGGCTTGCGCGCCGCCTGTGTCTCATCCAGCCGACGCCGCGGCGCAAACTGTGGCGCTGACTTCAGCGTTTCATCCCCTGCATTCCCCCGTTCGGCCAGACTGCGCAGACTGGCGATGAAGCGATCCAACCCGGCCTTGCTTTCAGTTTCGGTCGGCTCGACCAGCATCGCGCCATGGACGACGAGCGGGAAATAGACGGTCATCGGGTGGAAGCCCTCGTCGATCAGGCCTTTGGCGATGTCAATGGTGGTGAACCCCTCGGCCAGGCCCGAATCGCTGAAGAGTGCTTCATGCATGCAGGGGCCGCTGGCGGCAAACGGCGCATCGAGGACATCTTCCAGCAAGCGCAGTACATAGTTGGCATTCAGCACGGCATCGTCGGCGACCTGGCGCAGGCCGTCGGCGCCGTGGCTCAGCATGTAGGTCAGCGCGCGGGTAAACATGCCCATCTGGCCGTGGAAGGCGACCATGCGGCCAAGACTGTCATGGCCGATGCCCGCAGCATCTTCCTCCTCGATCAGCCGCGCCACACCGTCGGCGTCTCGCCGCACATCGGGCAGTGGCGCAAACGGCGCCAGCGCCGCCGACAGCACCACCGGACCCGACCCCGGACCGCCGCCGCCATGCGGGGTGGAGAAGGTCTTGTGCAGGTTGATATGCATGGCATCGACGCCGAGGTCGCCCGGGCGCACCCGCCCAACAATCGCATTGAAATTGGCCCCATCGCAATAAACAAAGCCGCCCGCTGCGTGAACGCTTTGCGAGATGACCTTCATATCAGGCTCGAACAGGCCGCAGGTATTCGGGTTAGTGATCATCACCGCTGCAACATCGGGGCCAAGCCGCGCCTGCAAAGCGGCCAGATCGACGCGGCCGGCGGCCGTCGCGGGAATATTTTCGACCCGATATCCGGCAAAGGCGGCCGTCGCAGGATTGGTGCCATGCGCGCTTTCGGGTACCAGCACGACTTCGCGCGCATCGCCGCGCGCTTCCAGCGCGGCGCGGATGCACAGCAGCCCGCACAACTCGCCATGGGCGCCCGCCTTTGGCGTCAGCGCAACCGCCGCCATGCCGGTCAGCGCCAGCAACCAGTCGGCCAGTTGGGCGATCGCTTCGAGCGCGCCGGGCACGGTCTGGCGCGGTTGCAGCGGGTGGATGTCGGCAAAACCGGGCATCCGCGCGACTTTTTCATTGAGCCGCGGGTTGTGCTTCATCGTGCAACTGCCCAGCGGGAACGGCCCCAGGTCGATCGCATAGTTCTGCCGCGACAGCCGGGTGTAGTGGCGCACCGTCTCGGGCTCGCTCAGGCCGGGCAGGTCGAGCGGCTGGCTGCGCAGAAACCCGGAGAGACCCGGTTGCGGTTCGGCAAGCGGTGCGTCGAAATCGACCCCACAGCCGCCGGCAGCGGCCAGTTCGAAGATCAGCGCCTCTTCCAGTGCCAGCCCGCGATCGCCGCTGTGAGTGGCAGGCTGGGTGTCACCGGCGACAGCGGAACCCATGTCGGGCCGCCAACCGGCACTGTTTGGGGCGTTCATGCCAAGGCTCCTTGCAACGCGGCGACCAGCGCCGCGATATCGTCGTCGGTGGTCGTTTCGGTAGCGGTGACCAAAATTGCGTTCGCCAGTTCCGGCGCGTGCGGATAAAGCCGCTGCAGCGAAACCCCGCCCAATACACCCCGCTCAGCCAGTTTCCGCATCACTTCGCCGCCGTTATCGGGCAGGATCACGGTGAATTCGTTGAACCATGCCGTGTTCAGGATCGATACGCCGGGGAGCGCCGACAGGGCCTCGGCAGTGCGCTGGGCGTTGGCGTGATTGATCCGTGCCAAGGTCGCCAGCCCTGCTCCGCCGAGCAGGGTCATGTGAATGCTGAAGGCCAGCGCACAGAGGCCGGAATTGGTGCAGATATTGCTCGTCGCCTTTTCACGGCGAATATGCTGCTCGCGCGTCGACAGGGTCAGCACGAAGCCGCGCCGCCCATCGGCATCGACGGTTTGCCCGCATAGGCGCCCCGGCATCTGGCGCACGAATTTCTCGCGGCAGCCGAACAGGCCGAGGTACGGCCCGCCGAATTGCAGGCCGACGCCCAGCGCCTGCCCCTCGCCCACGACGATATCGACGCCCAGCAGTCCCGGTGCCTCGAGCAAGCCGAGCGCGACCGGCTCGGTCACCACCGCCACCAGTAACGCACCCTGCGCATGGGCGGCCTTGGCAATTGCCGCCAGATCAGGAATGCGGCCCAGCACATCGGGATATTGCAAGAGGACGCAGGAGGTTTCCGCGTCGATTGCGGCGATCACCTCGGCGTCGTCGGGCTCTGCCGTCAGCACCGGCAGGCGCATATCGAGCAGATCGCCGGTGAAGCGTGCCATGGTTCGGGAAACTTCGGCATAATGCGGGTGCAAGCCGCCTGACAGCACCGCGCGTTTGCGCCGGGTAATGCGGCCGGCCATGGCGATCGCCTCCCAGCACGCGGTCGATCCGTCGTACATCGAGGCATTGGCGATATCGGTGCCCAGCAGCCGGGCGACCTGCGTCTGGAATTCGAACAGCACTTGCAGCGTGCCTTGCGCGATCTCCGGCTGATACGGCGTGTAGGCGGTGAGGAACTCACCGCGCTGGATCAGGTGATCGACCGTGGCCGGGATGTGATGGCGATAAGCACCCGCGCCCAGAAAGAACGGTGCGGTCCCCGCCGACAAGTTCTTCGCGGCCAATGCGGCCATATGCCGTTCGACCGCCATTTCGCCGGCATGCGCGGGAAGACCGGCGATCGGCCCGTCGAGCATGGCATCAGCAGGCACATCGCCGAATAATTCATCCACCGATGCCGCGCCAATCGTGGCCAGCATCGCCTGACGGTCGTCGGCGCTCAGCGGCAAATAGCGCATGTTTTCAGAGCCCCGCAATGTACGCTTTATAGGACGTCTCATCCATCAATGCGGCGAGTTGGGCCGCATCGTTGAGCTGGATACGGAACAGCCACCCGGCGACATCCGCCTCGGTGTTGACG
>CAXTOI010000428.1:0-3570 GCA_964245645.1 uncultured Novosphingobium sp.
TCCTTAATTTCTTCGTTTCCCGGGTCCGCATCTGGCCCTGTCCATTGGTCCAGTCCGCCCACGACTTCTTGCCGAATCACCGATATTATTTCAGTTGTCTTGCCCGAATAAGCGGATATTGTTCGCCACAAACAGGAGAGGGGAACATGACGCATATCCACGCCGCCGGCGTCATGTCGGTCAGTTCCGCGGCTCCCGTAATCGGCCCACGCCGTGACTGAACCAGCACCCCCAGCGCCTGCGAAGCCCGAACCGGAAGACTGGCCGGAAGATTTGCCAGAACACTGGATCGCCAAGCGCCGCGCCCTGCTCAAGACCCAGGAATTCGATCTGGACCACATCGCGCATGGCCAGCTCGGCCTCGCCTTCTCCGGCGGCGGCATTCGCAGCGCCACGATTTCGCTCGGCGTGGCGCAAGCCCTGGCCCGCAAGGACCGCCTGCTCGATTTCGACTACATGTCCACCGTCTCGGGCGGCGGCTATTTCGGCAGCTTCCTGCGCAGCCTGTTCTTGCCCCACACCGCGCGCGGCAGCCTACCGCCGCCGCATGAAGGCCCAGCCGCGCCCGAAGACACCGACTTTGCGATCAGGGTTCTGAAGTCGGAGCCGAACGAGGCCATGATCCTCGACCGCGACAAAAGCTTGACCAACCCGATCCGCTGGCTGCGCGAAAACAGCCGCTACCTCGCCCCCGCCGGGCCCACCGACTTTGCGGTCGGCGCCACTTTCATCATCCGCAACTGGCTGGCGATGCTGTTCGTCTTCGCGCTGCCCACGCTGCTGTTTTTCCTGGCTGTCCACACCGTGCTGCGCGGGCTCGGGCACTGGCAGGCTTTCTCCGGCTTCGGCGCCGGCATCCGCGTGCCGGGTGCCGGCGGATTCAGGCTCAGCATCCTGTTCGCGTTGCCCGCGCTGCTCCTGGTCTTCAGCATCATCGTCGGCGTCGCCAATTGGCTGACGGTCTACACCGCCGATCTGTGGGCGCCGCCGGCGGATGTCCGCACGATCCCCGATCCGCCGCTCCGAGTGCTGGTCACCGCGGCAATCGTATTCATCGCCGGGCTGCTCCTGCTGCTGCTAATCCGCCAGAGCTGGGATGGCGGCACATTGTACTGGCCTCAGCGGCACTGGGGCTGGCAGCAGGGTTTCCCGCTCTGGGGATGCACGATCAGCCCGACCGGCATCCTGGTCGCGGGCGCCGCGCTGCTGGCTTTCGCGGCGATCGCTGCGGCGCTGGTCGCCGCGGCAGGGGTCTTCTGGCTCGAGCGCACCGAGCCGAAGATCGGCGTTGCGCTGTTCGGCAACGAGTTGCGCCGCTGGCTGACCGATCGCAATGCCCAGATCAACGTCCTGCTGATGGCCATGCTGGCGCTGGCGCTGATCGATACGATCGCGCTGTGGCTGGTGCAGGCGGGCCACCACGGCGGCAAAGGCCTGGCCGCATCCGCCGTCGCGGCGGCGGCAGGTCGCTGGCTGATCCAGAAACTGGGCGCAAGCTTCGGCAAGGCAACCCCGGGCGGAGCGATCGGCAGCTTCGCGGCGCGTTATATCTGGCAAGTCGCGTTCGTGGCGGCGCTGCTGCTGTGGGGCGGCTTTGCGGTGCTGCTCGATGTGCTGGTCCGGCTGGTGGCCTATCAGCCCGGCGGCTGGCATCAGGCCTGCGCGCTCGGCCTCGGCATCCTTGGCGTGCTGATCGCGATGGTCGGGCGATCGGTGGGCTTCATCAACCTGTCGTCGCTGCACAGTCTCTATGCCGCGCGTCTCACCCGCGCCTATCTCGGCGCCACCAATCGCGAGCGGCTGGCCGATCCGAAGCTGCAGGATATCACCGGCTACCAGCCGGCCGATGTGATCCAGGCAAAAATCTACCAGCGCACGGTCTGCGCTGCCCCGCTCCATTTGATGAACATCACCTTGAACGAGACGATTTCGGCCACCGGCTCGCAACTGCTGGAGCGCGATCGCAAAGGCGTGCCGCTGGTCGTCGCGCCCGAAGGTATCTGGATCGACGCCGCCGCCGCCGCGCCTGCCCGCACGGTCAAAAGCACCGAGCCCACCTGCGCCTGGTGCAAATTCGAGGATAACAAGGCCGAAGCGTTCTCGGTCGGCCAGCTCACCGCCATCTCGGGCGCGGCGGCCTCCGCGGCGATGGGCGCGCGCACCACGCTCGGCGGCGCGCTGCTGTTTACCTACGCCAATATCCGCCTCGGCTATTGGTGGACCCGCGGCAAGATCGAAAACAACCCCGCCGGCGCCGCGCCGCGCGACTGGCTGGGGTGGACGGGCACCTTCGGCTATCTGTTCCGCGAGATGACCGCGCGCTATCGCTCCACCACCGGCCGCGTCAATCTGTCGGACGGCGGCCATTTCGACG
Source organism: uncultured Novosphingobium sp. (assembly GCA_964245645.1). GTDB lineage: Bacteria > Pseudomonadota > Alphaproteobacteria > Sphingomonadales > Sphingomonadaceae > Novosphingobium. Next base: position 2,375 of record CAXTOI010000428.1, read on the forward strand.
ACAGCGGCGTCTACGAATTGCTGCGCCGCAATGTGCGCATAATCGTCTATTGCGACAATGGCGAAGACATCGGCTACCATTTCGAGGATCTCGAGATCCTCGTGCGCAAGGCGCGGCTCGATATCGGCGTCAGCATCGAGGTGGCGACTCCCGACGAAGTCCAGAGCACCCTGCGTTCGCCGGACACGGCAGCGATCTTTCTCAACGGCAAGGCCGGAGACTGGCGCGCGCGCGCGCGCGCGCGCAATCACACCGACCCGGCCTTTGCGCTGCTGCTGCTGCTGCGCGATGCCGCCGGCGTGACCATCGGCGCCATCGTGCTGCTCAAACCCAGCCTGTTCGGCTCGCTGCCCGCCGATGTGTGGGGCTACGCCGAAGATCACGACAGCTTCCCGCAGGAAACCACGGCCAATCAGTTCTTCACCGAGGCGCAGTGGGAAAGCTACCGCAAGCTGGGGGTGCTGATGATGCGGCAATTGCTCACCGTCGGCCCCGACGGCGCCGATCTGTTCCGCAACCTGCACGTCAACGTCCTGAAAACAAACGCGGCGGGTGCCGCTCTTCCGGGGAGAACACGAATGACGATCGATGTCGCCGGCCTGCTGGCCAAGACCCAGGCCGAACTGGATGCGCTGTTCACCTCCAGCCCCGCCGGGCCGATCCCCGACGGGGAGGCCAAGGGCACCGCGATCATCGCGCCGGGCACAGTATTCAGCCCCGAGATCGCCGCCGCGGTCAATATCTTCGCCTGGCAAGGCAAGGAATTCGACGCCGCGCATGGCTTCCTGCGCAATCACATCCTGCCATTCGGGCTGAAGGCAATCGTCGCCAAGGTCTATGAAGGCACCAGCTGGTTCGACGACAAGCCGTGCATCGTGCTCGATTATTCCGAAACCTCGATCCTGGCCTCGCGCATCCGCGACGAAATCCGCCAGATCGCCCCCAACATCTACCTCGGCAACGTCTACTGGGACAAAACCCGCCTGTTCGACTTCGCACTCGAATTTTCCATCTGATACCGCCTCCAGCGATGGATACGCCACTTAGCCTCCCCCCGAACGCGCGGAGGAGGGATCAATCCGAAACGGAGTGATGCCTAAACCGATACGCCTCCATCGCGCGCTACATACCCCCCGCCCGCCCAGAGCTTGTCGAAGGGCTGCCTTTCTTCTCGATCGAGCGAAGCATAATTGCGC
>CAXTOI010000429.1:0-3564 GCA_964245645.1 uncultured Novosphingobium sp.
AGCTCTACCGATCGCGCGCCGTCATCGGCGCGGGGCCGAACCTGCCGCCTGCGGCTAAACCTGATGAATGGACCGGCCAGCCAGGGACTATCGCCCCGCACATGTGGGTCCAGCAGAACGGCCGGCAAGTTTCGACGATCGACCTTTACTTCAATCGGTGGACGCTCGTCACCGAGGACGACGCCTGGGACGCGGCGGCGGCGGCGGCGTATGCGGCGCTCGGCATAGCAGTCACCGTCCTGCGCTTCGGCGTGAACGTGATCGCCGACGACGACGGCGCTTTCCGCAAGATTTATGGCCTCGATCGAGGCGGGGCCAGCTTGATACGTCCCGACGGCTACATCGCCTGGCGCGCGGTCGACAAACCCGCAAATCCCGAATCCGCGCTCGTCGATGCGCTCGGCACTGTCGCCGCCGCTGCCAGGGCAGAACTTCGTCTTGGTCAATGCCAGTTTTCATAACCACTTTGATCAGGAACGTCATCTCGTCGACCGTCAAACCTAACGATCCGACGCCCGGCCGCATTGGCCGAGTGGCAGTCGCTTGCCGCCTGAGCTTGGCCGCTTCGGGCCCTTCTGCGCCAATCGGACACGAGTTGCGATGGGACTGAAAACACCGTGCGGTGTTGATCCTCGTGACATTACCGCGACAGCGCGACATAGCCAGCGCTTGATTGGCGCCAGTGGATGGGAATGGACATGGGACGGCAGTATTTCGGCACCGACGGCATTCGCGGGCGCACCAATGCGGGGGTGATGACTGCGGAAACAGCGATGCGGGTCGGCCAGGCGGCGGGCCGGCGCTTCCTGCGCGGCGGCCACCGCCATCGGGTACTGATCGGCAAGGATACCAGGCTGTCGGGCTATATGCTGGAAAGCGCGATGGTCGCCGGCTTCACCAGCGTCGGCATGGACGTGGTGATGACCGGGCCGATGCCCACGCCCGCGATCGCGCTGCTGACCCGCGAAATGCGCGCCGATGTCGGCGTGATGATCTCGGCCAGCCACAACCCCTATGAAGACAATGGCATCAAGCTGTTCGGCCCCGATGGGTTCAAGCTGTCCGACGAGGACGAACTGGCAATCGAGGCGATGATCGCTACCTCGCAGCCGCTAGCCCCGTCGAGCGATATCGGCCGCGCGCGCCGCATCGATGACGCACGCGGCCGCTATATCCACGCGGTGAAAAGCGCGCTGCCCGACGATATCCGGCTCGACAAGCTGAAAATCGTCGTCGATTGCGCCAATGGCGCGGCCTATCAGGTGGCGCCTACCGTCATCTGGGAACTGGGCGGAGAGGTGATCTCGGTCGGGGTCACTCCCAATGGCCGCAATATCAACGATCGCTGCGGCTCGACGCATCTCGATCTGGTCAAGGAAACCGTGGTCGCCGCGGGTGCCGACATCGGCGTTGCGCTGGATGGCGATGCCGACCGGTTGATCGTGGTCGACGAGAACGGGGCCGAAGTCGACGGCGACCAGATCATGGCGCTGATCGGCGCGCAGCTGGCGGCGCGCGGCGAATTGCGTGGAAACGGCGTGGTGGCGACGGTGATGTCCAACCTGGGGCTGGAGCGCTGCCTGAAAGCGCGCGGGCTGTCGCTGCTGCGCACCGCGGTGGGCGACCGCTATGTGCTGGAGGCGATGCGGCGCAATGGCTACAACGTCGGCGGCGAGCAGTCGGGCCATATGATCATGCTCGACCACGCCACCACCGGCGACGGCACCATTGCGGCGTTGCAAGTGCTGGCGGCGCTGGTCAAGTCGGGCAAGCGGGCCAGCGAATTGCTGCACCAATTCGATGCGGTGCCGCAATTGTTGAAGAATGTGCGCTTTTCGGGGGGCAAACCGCTGGATAATGCGCGCGTGCAGACGGTGATCGCCGATGCCGAGGCGCGGCTGGCCGGGCACGGCCGGCTGGTGATCCGGCCTTCGGGGACCGAGCCGGTGATCCGGGTGATGGCCGAAAGCGATGACGAAGCCGAAGTGACCAGCGTGGTGGATGGAATTTGTGCGGCGGTGGCGGAGGCTGCGGCTTGAGGCTGGAAGTTATACCAGCGGCCTTCGGCCTTAACCTGTCTACCAGGTCGGAAGGACAAGGGCAGTGATAAGACTTGGGGCCATTGCCCCAAACCCCAAATTTCAGTTGTCGCAAAGCTCCGACGTTGCAGCACCTTGCGGCGACGCGGGCTCATGGCCGCTGGGCGGCAGAGCGCAACAACGATAAGCACGCCAGCAAATTACCGGGAGCGCGAGGGCAATGGTCGTCGCATCTTTCCTTGCCGCTACCTCTTCAGAAAAGTTTCAGCGCCAAGGGCCGATTGATATTACATGTCAGGACCAATTTATACCCTTCCGCCCTTTTGTCCTGCTGCATTTGCTGGCAGAATGATTGCATGCTGGAAATGCGCCCCGATTGCGAACGCTGCGGCCTCGATCTGCCGGCGCAGGACGCCGGCGCCTTCATCTGCAGCTTCGAATGCACCTATTGCGCCGATTGCGCCGAGGACCTCGATGAGCGTTGCCCCAACTGCGGTGGTGAATTGATCGATCGGCCGACGCGGGCGCGGCATCTGCATGCCAAGAGCCCACCGTCAACCGAACGCCATTTCAAGGGCTGATGGTTCCGCGCATTCTGACGATCGCCGGCTCGGATTGCTCGGGTGGGGCGGGGGTTCAGGCCGATATCAAGACCATCACCATGCTGGGCGGCTATGCGATGAGCGCCATCACCGCGATCACCGTGCAGAATACGCTTCGGGTCAGCGCGGTGGCAGCGTTGGCACCGGAACTGGTCATTGCCCAGATCGATGCTTGCCTGGCCGATATCGGCGTGGATGCGATCAAGATCGGTATGTTGGGCAGTGCCGCAGTCGCCGCGGTGGTAGCCGAGCGGCTGGCGCGGCTCAGCGGCAAGGTGCCGATCGTGTTCGACCCGGTGATGATCGCCAGCAGCGGTGATGAACTGGCCGATGCGGCGACGATCGCCGGCTTTGCCGCGCTGATCGGACTAGCGACGCTGACAACGCCGAATGTTGCCGAACTGGCGGCATTGGGCGGCCCGAATGCGATGGCAGCGTATGGAGGGGCGTGGCTCGCGAAGGGGGGCGATCGGCCCGGGGATGTGGTGGAAGATGTATTGCTGCTGCCGGACAAACCCTCGCGCCATTACGCAGCACCGCGCATCGCGACGCGCCATACCCATGGCACCGGCGGCACCTTGTCGAGCGCGATCGCAACCGAGGTGGGGCGCGGGGCGAACCTGCCCGACGCCGTGGCGCGCGGCCGGGACTTCGTCCGCGCGGCGTTGCTGAACGCGCCTGGGTTCGGCGAAGGCGCAGGGCCGATGGGGCATGCGCAGGTGAGGCGAACAGGGCGATAACCTGCTCCCCTCCCGTTTACGGGAGGGGTTGGGGGTGGGCTCTTGCTTGCTTCTTTTTTCAATTTTGAGCGAAGAAGGAAGAGAACCCGCTCCCACCCCCGCAAGCGCGGAGAAGACTAAGCCTTCTCCGCAATTCCGTAGAAACGGGCGATCTCCGCCCATGCTTCCTCGGCGGTTTCCACC
>CAXTOI010000430.1:0-3559 GCA_964245645.1 uncultured Novosphingobium sp.
GAACTATATCTAGTACGTGGGTCAGGCTTTCTTGCCCGCCCGTTTTTTCGGTTCCCGCTTGCCGGCAGGCTTTTTGGCCGCGGGTGTGCTCGCCGTGCCTGAGCCGAGTGATTTCTTGAGCGCGGCCATCAGATCGACCACGTTGCTGCCGCGGGTCTCGGGGGCGGCTTCTTCGTTGTCGATGTTGAGCGTCTTGCCCTGCTTCTTGCGCTCGATCAGTTCTTTCAGCGCGTCGACGTAGCGGTCGTGGAAATCGCTCGCGTCGAACTTGCCGGTTTTCTTGTCGATCAGCGTGGTGGCGAGATCGAGCAGGTCGCTGTCGGGCTCCTTGTCGTCGATCTCGCGGAAATAGCTGGCGGCCTTGTGGACTTCATCGGCGTAGCGCAGCGTTTCCATGACCATGCCGCGGCCGCAGGCCTTGATGCTGACGACATATTCGCGGCCGCGCATCGCGAGTTGGCCGAGGCCGATCTTGCGGTTACGGCGCAGCGCCTCGCGCAGCACGATAAACGCCTCTTCGGCAAGATCGTCCGCCGGAACGACGTAATAGGGCTTTTCGAAGTAGATCATGTCGATGTCGTGGCTATCGACGAATTGGGTCAGTTCGAGGGTCTTCTTGCTTTCCAGCTTGACGCCTTCGATCTCGGCTTCGTCGAGCAGCACATATTCGCCCTTGGCGTATTCATAGCCCTTGACGATGTCGTCGACGTTGATCGGGCCGATGCCGGGGACGATCTTTTCGTATTTGATGCGCTTGCCCGAGGGTTCGTGGATCTGATTGAAGGCGATCGTCGCGCCGCTTTTGGTGGCGGAATAGATCTCGACCGGGATCGAGACCAGCGCCAGCCTGATCTGGCCTCTCCAATAGGGGCGTGCGGCCATTTTGAAACTCCTGCGGCGGAACGCCTATAACGATCGGTTGCGGGCGAACGTTCCATTCAGGCGAGCCGGTCGATCAGCGCCATGGCGGCAAGCGGGTTGTGCGCCTTGTGGCCGCTGATGACGTAGAGGTAGACGTCGCGGGGGGCCTGGGGCGGGGCGCCGTCCGGATCGACGGTTTCCAGGCCTGGCGGTTGACCGCCGGCTGCCCAGGTTTGTGCGCGCACGGCCCAGAGATCGAGCGCGGCGGGGCTGTAGCCGAGCGGTTCGGTTTCGGTCGTACCGAGTATCCGGGCGTAGACGAAGGGTGCGGTGGGGTCGGCGATCTGGGGAAATTCGCTGTCACCCGATACGACGGCGGCGATGCCGCGCGCGCGGAGCAGGGCGGTGAATTCGGGAGTGCCGAAACTGGGGTGGCGGACTTCTACCGCGTGGCGCAGGGCGCGGCCGTCGTGGGCGGCGGGTAGCAGATCGAGGAACGCTGCGAAGTCGACGGGGTCGAATTTCTTGGTCGCCATGAATTGCCAGTTGATCGGGCCGAGCTTGTCCTTGAGCTCCAGCAGGCCGCCGCTGAGAAAGCGTTCGATCGAGGGGCCGGCGTCGGCGAGGACCTTGCGCGTGGTGGCAAATCGGGGGGCTTTGACCGCGAAGACGAAATCGTCGGGGGTCGTGTCATGCCATTTGCGGAAGGTTTCGGGCTTTTGCGGGCCGTAATAAGTGCCGTTGATCTCGATCGAGGTGAGGTTGCGGCTGGCGAATTCGAGCTCGTTCTTCTGGGCCAGACCTTCGGGATAGAACGAGCCGCGCCATGGCTCATAGACCCAGCCGCCGACGCCGATGCGGATGGTTCCCGATGTCATTGCCTTGCGAACGATATGCGCGCGACGCGGCCTTCGCGGGTTATTTGGTCACGCCAGCGTCCGTGGCGTGACCGTCGTTTGGCCGTGGCCGATGAGCGCGGAGAGCTAATGGTCAATCTCGCCCTTGCGCACGGGAGCAGAAGCAGCAGGAGGAGGCGGCGGAGGCGGTAGTGGCAGTCGCGGCGGGGGAGTGGGAACAGGAAGCGGAAGGTGACGGTGATGGTGCTTTACCGCATTCGCATGGGCAGGGACGGCAAGCAGCATGGCCAGCGTCAGAGCAGCGGTGGCGGTCAGTCGCGACTTTATTGGCATTGCTTGTTTCCCCCTGAAATTGGAACGCCGTGGACGCGACCAGCGGCGTCACATCAACCCGATTCTGTGTAGTAGTGCACCATATCGCGAGCTTTCGCGCAAGGGTGTGAGCAGCGTATCGGCGCGCAACGAAGTTATCCCTGAGTCTTTTGTCGCATAAGCCTTTTCCAATAAGGTCAACGCCGCATCCCGCTGGCCCCATTGCGCCAGGACCTGCGCCTGCTGGAACAGGGTCTGGTCGCCGGACTGGGCCAGCAGCGATTGAAAAGCGCTATCGGCGGCGGCGCTATTGTTCAGCCTGCGCTGGACAATGGCAATGCCGGTCAGCCGCTCCCAATCCCGTGGTTCGGCCTGGTAGGCTTTCAGCGCCTGGGGATAGCGGTTCAGCATCAGCAAGGCGGTGCCGATCGCGTAGCTGGTGCTGGTAATCTTCGGATTCATCGCAATGGCCTGGCGCAGCTGAACGATGGCCTCGTCGTAACGACCGGCGGCGAGCAGGATCTTGCCCTTGGCGCGGAACATCAGCGGGTTGAGCGGGTCAAGCGTGATGGCATGCTGGATCGCATTCAGCGCGGGCGCGATGCGGCCGGATTTCATGGAGAAGTAGGCAAACAATTCGATGATGTCGGCGTCATTCTGGCCCAGCTTGTACGCTTTTTCGTAATAGGGGCGCGCCCGCGCGAAATCGAGATCGACGTCGTAGTAGATGCGGCCCATCGCGAGTTGCGCTGCGGCGAGGTCGGGGGCCAGCGCAACAGCGCGGGTGGCATCGGCGAGCGCCTGGGAATAATCGGTGCTCTGCGCCGATGGGCTGCTGAAGTTGGCGCCGATGTCGATCAGCGTCAATGACCGGGCCGCATAGGCCTGCGCATATTGCGGGTCGGTGGCGATGGCGGCGTCGAAGGCGGTGATGGCAGCGCGATCGGTGGTGATGCCGCCATCGAGCCCGTTCTGCTCGACGCCCTTGAGATAGGCCTCGTAAGCGGCGACGCTGCTGGTGCCGGGGGTCTGGCGCAGGGCAGCCAGCGCTGCCGGCTCGACTTCGCCGATGACCGCGCGGGTGACGGTGGTGGCGATCTCGGTTTGGATGGCAAAGATATCGCTGACGCCGCGATCGTAGGGATGCGTCCATTTGCTGAGGCCCGAGCGTCCGTCGATCAATTCGCAAATGATGCGTAGCGCATCGCCCTCACGCCGGACGCTGCCGTCGAGCAGATAAGCGACGCCGAGCTTGGCGGTGATGGCGACGGCATCGGCGCTGGCATCGCGGAACAGGTTGGACGAGGTGCGCGCGGCCACCTGGAACAGGCCGGTCTCAGCCAGCTGCGCCCGCAATTCCTCCGACAGGCCGTCGACGAAGTAGCTCTGGCCGGCATCTTCGCCAAGGTTGGCGAAGGGCAGCACGGCGATGCTGTTGGCGGTCTTTGCGGCAAGCCCATGCCAGGCGAACAGGCCGCCGCCCAGCGCCGCCACGCCGAGCCCGGCGCCGCCGGCCAGCCCGGCACGCC
>CAXTOI010000431.1:0-1231 GCA_964245645.1 uncultured Novosphingobium sp.
TCGCGTGATTTATCGCGAAAAACCGGTACCCACTTTTTCGCATCACGCTCTAGCGTTGTACGCCCCCACCCAACCTCCCCCGCCCGGGGGAGGAGTTTTACCGCCTCGATCTATAACGGAATGACTATAATACCACATCTCGTTGACGCCGACTTGCCTCTCCTCCCCGGTGGAGGGACGCTCTGAGGCATGTGACTGTAAGCGTGGGTGGGTGAGCAGGCCGAAAGGACGCGTGTCGGTGTCAGCGTTGATACCCTCGCCGAACGGTGAGGGAGCCGTAGGTCACAACCCATGAAATGTGGTATAAAGCGCGTAACAAGCCAGCTTGTCATCGCCGTTTTCATCCCCAGATCAACTTCGCTCGCCGGGCCCGATCTGGCGCGCAATCCAGGAGGGTATGATGACACCTGACGAACGCGACTTGTTGACCCGCTTCCTCAACGATCTGGTGCAAACCCGGGCGAGCCAGCGCGATCCGGAAGCTGCCGACATGATCGCGCGTGCGCTGTCGGCTAACCCGGACGCCGCTTACGTGCTGGTCCAGCATACCATCGTCGCCGACCAGTCGCTCCACGCAGCGCAGGCGCGCATCGCCGAACTGGAAGACCAACTCCGCCAGCCGGCCCCGCAAGGTGCCACCAGCTTCCTGGCCCCCCAGACCAGCCCATGGTCGCAGGGCGGTGCCTGGCAGGCGGAGAACACCGTTCCGCAGGGTTATCAGCCGATGCCGGTGCAGCAGCGACCCGGCGTCTTTTCCGCCAACAGCGGCCTCGGCAGCTTCCTGCGCAGCGCCGGCACGACGGCGGCAGGAGTGGCCGGCGGCGAGATGCTGTTCAGCGGCATCCGCGACTTGTTCGGCGGCGGCGGCCATTCCGGCGGCGGCGAAGTCGTCAACAATTACTACGATGACGACGATAGCAGCTCGGGTAGCAGCAACAGCGACGGCATATTCTGAGCCACTAAAATACGGGCTTGGCTTTGACTGCGTATTTGGTGCGAAAGAACAAGGGCAGTAGATAAAGACTTGGGGCCATCGCCCCAAACCCCGATATTTGGGTATCGTAAAGCTCGGATGTTGCACAACCTCGCAGCGCCGCAGGCTTTATGGCCGCTGCGCGGCAGAGCGCAACAACGATAAGATGCACGACCAAATTTACCGGGAGCGGGGGGGGGGGCGGCCCGGCCGCCGCAGGTATGAAGACAGCCGAAAAAAAAAACAAAAAAAAAAAGC
>CAXTOI010000431.1:1241-3549 GCA_964245645.1 uncultured Novosphingobium sp.
AAATTACCGGGGCGCGCTTGGCAAACGCCCCGCCCATCCTTTCTTAGCCCTTCCCTCTATAAAAAGCGTCAGTACTGACGGCCCGCGCATCACCGCGGATACACAGAGCCATCATCACCCGGCCACTGCCTCAGCCGAGGCACCGCAGGATTGAAGAAGATCGACGGCAGCTTCGCCAGCAGCAGCGATTTGTGGATGGTAAAGTCGGTCAGCCGCTCGCGCCAACCGGCGCCGGCTTTGCCATTTCGTTGCAGCCAGTTCCCGTATGGCAGGAAATGGCTCGGCTCATCCTTGTGAATGATGCGGAAGATGCGCGTCATCACCGGGTCGGACAGCACCATGCGGTTGCGCAGCAGCAGGCCGACCTGGGCATAGCCCCGCTGCTCGGTCAGCATGATGACCCGGCACAATTTCTCGAATTGGCCCGGTTCGGCGATGATCCGCCGCGTGTCGAGTTGTTCGATGGCACAGCCGAACACCGCTTCGATGAAGCGGTCGATATGGCCGCAGGTGTGGTCCACCGCCAGCGGCATGCGCCCATGCCGTTCGAACCAGCGTTGGAACATCCGGTAATGCTTTTCCTCATCGGCGCGATGGCTGATGATCTCGGCGATGAAGGTGCCATCGTCCGGGCAACAGGCGCGCACCGCCTCCAGCACGCGGTCGAGCGACGTATATCCACGGTGCTCGTTACAGATATAGATTGAGGCAAGCGTATCCAGATACCGTTCGCGCAGCTTTGCCATCAGCGGCTTGGGGTGCGAAAGTGCAAGCATGCTTCGGTTCCGGGTCCTTCCGCGCGCGCGACCCACGCTATTTGGCGAGTTCCGCCTCGATTGCCTTGACCAGCGCAGGGTCATCAGGCGTCACCGCCGGCGAATATCGCTCTGCAACCTGGTCATCGCGACCGATCAGGAACTTTTCGAAATTCCACAGCACTTCGGGATCTTCGGTCGGGGTCATGCCGTAGCCGCGCAGCCTTTCGCGCCATTCGCCGGGGTTGCCCTGCTTGTCCGGCTTCGCCGCGGTCAGCGCTGCATACAGCGGTTGCTTGCCCGGGCCGGTCACGTCGGCCTTGGCGAACAGAGGGAACGACACCCCATAATTGACCGAGCAGAACTCGGCAATTTCCGCATGCGAACCCGGCTCCTGCGCGCCGAAGTCGTTGGCGGGAAAGCCCAGCACTTCGAAACCCTGGTCCCGATAAGTCGCGTAGAGCTGCTCGAGCCCGGCATATTGCGGCGTCAATCCGCATTTCGAGGCGACGTTGACCACCAGCAGGACATGACCGGCATGATCGGCGAGTGTATCGCCGGCGCCATCGATGCGGGTGAGGGGGATTGCGGCGAACGATTCTGCCATGTCTGCTCTCCAGAAAAAAATCGCGCATAGGTGGTCCTGCCTGACTATCGTGCCGCTGACCTTGCAGCAAGCGCGGTATTCGAACGCCTGACCCGATCGCGCATCGCGTCCGGCCATCACCCGATAGCCAACGTTGCTGCAATGCAGCGACCAGCCGACCGGCGACCCCGCTTTTGCACGAAATTACTCGATAGGCATAACTTAAGTCACTTTAAAGTCTCGATTTATGCTGCAATGCATTTTTCTCAACGCCCTATTCGCAATTTCGCACTTGCACACAAGCGGATTTGGCTGCACTCGTTTACATGCCTTTCAGGCATCCTCTCCCAAAACTTCATAGGCCCGGTCGGCAACGATCGGGCTTTTTTTTCACCGGTTCCGGCCAATCGGCACGATCGTCTGTGCCAGCCGATCGACTTCTGCGCGATCATGGCTGACATAGAGTATCGGCAGCTTCAATTCGTCGCGGATGCGCTCGATCAAACCCATGATTTCGTCGCGGCGCGGCGGATCGAGCGAAGACAGCGGCTCGTCCAGCAACAGCACGCGCGGCCCTGACAACAGCGCCCGCCCGATCGCCACCCGCTGCGCCTCGCCGCCCGACAGCGTGCGCGGCGCACGATCGAGCAGTGCGCCGATGCCCAGAAAATCGGCCGTTTCGTTCAGCGTGATCCACCGCCGGGCGCGCGGCGCCAGCCGCCAGCCATAAAGCAGATTGTCGCGCACCGTGCGATGCGGAAACAGCCGGTAATCCTGGAACACATAGCCGCAGGCACGCGCCTCCGGCGGCAGGGAGATGCCCGCGGCGCTGTCGAACAGCACGTCGCCCGCTGCCACGATGCGCCCGCGCGTCGGCCGCATCAGACCGGCGATCATGTCCAGCACGCTGGTCTTGCCCGCGCCCGACGGGCCGAGCAGCGCGGTCAGCCCCGGCGGCGCAGTGAAG
>CAXTOI010000432.1:0-3535 GCA_964245645.1 uncultured Novosphingobium sp.
CAGCGCCTCGATCGCGAGCCATGGCGTAGCGGCATGCTTCATCGGCGGTGCGGCCGGCAGATCGGCCCGCTCGCCGAACCGGCACACGCCGCGGTTCTCCGGCCGCTCCGGCACGAACCACGCGACGAGCGGGATCAGCACGGCGCAACCCAGACTGACCGCCAGCACGACCGGCTTCCAGGCCCCCTCTGCCGAAAGCCAGGCGAGGAACGGCAGGAACAGCAGCGATCCCGTCGCGGTGCTCGCGCTGAGCAGCCCCATGACTAGCCCCTGCCGTGTCGCGAACCAGCGGTTGACGACGGCCGCGCCCAGCACCGACGTAACCGCGCCCGAGCCGATGCCGGACAGCACGCCCCAGCTCAGCACATAGTGCCAGGATAGCGTCATCCACTGGCTGGCGAATGTCGACGCCGCCATCAGCGCCAGCCCAGCGAGCATGGTGCGCTTAATGCCGAAGCTCAGCATCAGCGCCGCGGCGAACGGGCCGACGAGCCCGTAACGCAGGATGCCGAGCGCGGCGGAGAAGGAGATGGTCGCGCGATCCCAGCCGAAATGAAGCTCCAGCGGCTGCATCAGCACGGCGGGCGCCGAGCGCAGCCCGGCTGCAAACAGCAGCGCCAGGAAGGTGATGGTGACCACCAGCATGGCAGGATGGTAACGGCGAGTCATGGATCCTCCGACGCTGACCGGAACCAACCTACCTGCGTTCTAGCCGCCGACCGAACGAGAAATCTTGGCGCAGGTTGTGAGCAGGGCTAACATCCGCGCATGTATCGTCCACCTTCGCTCCAGGCACTTCGCGCGCTCGACGCAGCGGCCCGACTGCGCAGCTACTCGCGCGCGGCGGAAGAGCTGGGCGTCACCCATGGCGCGATCAGCCACCGCATTCGCGAGGTCGAAGAGCGGCTTGGCGAGCGCATGTTCCGACGGCAAGGCAACGGAATGGAGCCGACGCTGGCCGCGCTTCGCGTGCTTCCGGCGGTTCGCCAGTCGCTCGAGCTGATCGCCACGGTCTTCCCGCCCCCGATCGCTGGCCCGCGGCTGCTCCGCATCGGAGTGCTGCCCTCGTTCGCCGCCAACTGGCTGGTGCCGCGGCTGGACGACTTCCACACCGCACATCCCGGCGTCACCATCGCGCTCGACGCCCGACTGGAGATCAGCCCGATCGGGCCGGGTGGGCTCGATGCCGCCGTCCGGTACGGCAGCGGCTCCTGGCCGGGCCTGACGGCGCGGCGTCTAGTACAGGAGACGCTCTTTCCTGCCTGCTCACCTGACTATCGCGAGCGCCTTGCCATTGAGCGCCCGGAGGATCTCGCGCGCTGCCGGCTGCTGCGCAATAGCTGGCAGTCCTGGACCGCGTGGTTCCAGCAGGCCGGCCTCCCTCTGGCCGAACCCACCGAAGGCATGACCTACAACGACGCCGGGCTGGTGCTGGACGCGGCGGTCGCCGGGCACGGCGTCGCGCTGGTCCGCAAGGTCATTGCGCACGACGCGATCGCAGCCGGGCGCCTCGTCCGGCTCTCGCCCGTCGAGATCCCCTATGACGGCGCCTACCATTATGTGACGCCACCGGCGGCAAGCGACCCGGCATCCGCCTCCGCCGCCTTCGGAGAATGGATCGCCGCCCGGCTCCGCCAGGAGTTCTCGAGTACATAGGCGCGCGACGATATGCGTCCGCCTGACCAAGCTGACCCAATTACGGTCGCTCGCGACCTCCTTGGTCTTCCTCAACTCTGGTCGTTTGTTCATACCGGCGGCAATCTGTCGCCTCGGGTCAAGCTGCGAGCTTCATGCTATTTATGCCGGCCTGCATGCAACGATGCTGAAATGGCTTACAGTTGGTTCGTCACTCGATCGGTCCGCCGGCCTGGCGTCCAACTCTGGCAACGCCCCTTCGACCAAGCATGGAAATTCAGCCATGAAACTATGCGGTGAAAATAGGTTTTGGTAAGTGTTCGCTATTCCCTGAGCGCAGCAGCCATCAGCACGGCGGCAGAGCGTCTATACTCTTGCGCGCGCTCCTTGAAACTAGCAGCGGCGGCGGTTCTGCCGCCATCCAGCGCGTCGAATGCCATCTTCTCCATCAAAACGGCCCGTTCTTCGATCACCCGCAGGGCCAGGCGAAACGCCTCGTCAAGCGAGCCCTCCTGCTCATGAGCCAAGGCTTCGGCGGTGTAGCCATGCCCGACCTGACAGCGGAAGCGCAACGGTGAGCGTCTGATTTGCGACAAGGTTCCGCCGCAACCGGGGCAGTTCAACGGCACCGGATCGGCGATTATGGCGATGGTCGGCGTATTGGAAGGGCGCCCCATCGCGATCTCCACTTCGAGCGCTATGCTGTCAGGCGGAACCGGGGCCGCGCCGGGCTCTTCCTGCACCAGCCGGCTGAGCAGATCGGCCAGGTCTCCGGCAGGCGCCCGATAGTCGATGTCGCTTGCCAATAGCGCGGTTCGGGGCATCTCGCTTTCGGCAGCATCGCCAGGGTTCTGAACCACCGTCACCCCTCCGCACCGCTTCAGGTCCGCCAACCCGGAAGCCCCGTCATTCAGCATGCCCGAGAGCAGCACCCCGATCGCTCTGGGGCCGGCGCTGATCCCCGCCGAGCGGAACAAGGGATCGATCGCGGGGCGGGCCATATTCTCGCGCGGCCCGCGACCCAGCCGGACAATGCCCCCATCCACGACGAGATGGTGGTCCGCTGGCGCTACATAGACATGCCCTGGCGCGAGTGGCTCGCCATCGGCGGCGGTGCTTGCCGGCAGCCGCCCGCCGTGATCCAGAATGCCGGCGAGAAGATTCGGATGGTCGGCGCCAATGTGGACCGCGATGAGCACCGCCGCCGGCAGGTGGAGCGGCAACGCAGCACAAATTTGGCGGATGACCTGGATCGACCCTGCCGAGCCGCCGATGGCGATGATCTCGCGCTGAGCCATGTACCTTACTCCACCAAAGCGTCGACGAATTATCTCCTGCCCAAGGATGCCCAATCGGGCACAGTGAGCCGGTCATTCAGCGGGACTGTCCCATAATTGTTGCACCCGGTTCTTGAGGTCCTGGGAGCTATAGGGTTTTGTCAAGCGCGGGCGATCGCGATGCCGTTCTTCGAGCGCCCAATCGCTGTAACCGCTGCAGAAGACGAACGGAATTCCGCGCTCGGCCAGGATGTCGGCGACGGCGTACGAATTTCCGCCCCGGATGTTGATGTCCAGGATCGCCGCGTCGATGCATGCTTCGCGTGCCAGTTGCAACGCGGCGTCGAGGCGCGCCGCAGGGCCGACGACCTGCGCCCCCAGGTCGAGCAGCGCCTCTTCGATGCCCAGGGCAATGATCATCTCGTCTTCGACGACGAGCACCTTGCGGTCTATTGGATCGCGCCGGGTAGCCATTCATTTACCTGCGAGCTGTAGCGGGCGCAGCTCGCCGACCTCGGCAGTGAAGGGCAGGTCGATGATGCAAGTCACACCGCTCGCCGGGAAATCGCGTTGCACCTTTGCGTCGAATTCGAAGCCTAGCGAACGCTCGATCAGGGTCGTCC
>CAXTOI010000433.1:0-3513 GCA_964245645.1 uncultured Novosphingobium sp.
GCAAAGAAAGAAGCCCAAGCCCGGGTCAAGCCCGGGCCGACGGGGGTGTTATCCTGGTGAAGCTCCGACTTGATCAGAGTTTTCCTAGAGCCTGTGCGCTTCCGTCGAATCGCAGCAAGCTCTAGAGTCTTTGTTTTCGCGTGATTTATCGCGAAAAACCGACACCCGCTTTTTCGCAGCACACTCTAGCGCCTGATCCGCAGCGACTCGGGCCGCTGGCGGGGCACCCATTGCCCGCGCCCAGGGAAATTTCGCAGAATCGCTCCATCCCATAGGCGCACCGTGCGCCGGTGAAAGCGCCAGCGGTCGTCATCGCCCCGTACGGCATGGTCGTCATACCAGCCGGCGAAGCGCAGCGTATAAGGCGGCTCCCCCTCGCATTCGGTGACGAAGGCAAAGGCGCGCAGCTTCACGCTGCCGTCTTCCTGAGCATCGTACTGCACCTGCGTGACGTGATGTTGCCGGCCGGGGAAGCCGGGGGCGTTGCGATAATGTTCGGCGACGCCGCGAATGCCGTCATGCCCCTCCCAGATGTCGAGGTCCTCGAACACCTCCTCGATCATGCACGCATCGGGGGTGAAACAAGCGACTAATGCCTCGACATCGCCGGTATCGAGCGCCCAACTGTACGCCGCGATCAGATCCTGCAAGGCGAAGCGATCCTCGATCGAAACTGTCGGCATATACTCTCCCACCGGGTTCTGCCCATTGGCATTCTTGATAACATCCGTTACTGTTGCTGCCAAGCCGGGGCAGGCGCGATAGATGGGAGAAACCGTCGTGAAGATAGTTGTCACCGGCGCATCGGGCGCCTTCGGCAGCCGGGCGGCGGCGCTGCTGCTCGATAGAATGCCGCCCGGAAACCTGATCCTGCTATCGCGCACCCCGGACAAGCTGCAACCCTTCGCAGAGCGCGGCGCGGTGGTGCGCCATGCTGATTTTGACGATCCTGCCGGACTGCCTGCCGCTTTTGCCGGTGCGGAGCGGATGCTGCTGATCAGCACCGCGCGTGTCGGCACCCGCATCGGGCAGCATCGCTGCGCGGTCGCCGCCGCGGTCGCCGCCGGGGTGCGGCATATCGTCTATACCTCGCTGTTGGGCGTAGCGGCAGCCGACAATCCGGCGATCGTCAAGGACGATCATCTGGCGACCGAGCAGATCGTCGCAGCGTCGGGCGCGGAATGGACGTTCCTGCGCGACAGCCAGTATGCCGAAGCGGTGGCAGGGCCGATGGTCATTCCGGTGCTGCTGTCGGGTGCGCCCAAGCCGGACAATTGCGGCGACGGGCGGGTCGCGTTCGTCTCGCGCGAGGATTGCGCCGCCGCTGCCGTGGCCGTGCTGCCCGGCCCCGGCCCTGCCAATCGCGCCTATGCCCTGACCCGCCCGGAATTGTTAACGATTTCCGGAGCACTGGCGCGGGCGGGGCAGATCGCCGGGCGGCCGCTGACGGTGGCGCCGACCGACGATGCCGGCATGTTCGCCTATTTCGATTCGCTCGGCGTGCCGCGCCATGCGTCCGACATCGTTTCGGACGGGCCGATCCCGTGGAGCAGCGACGACATGGTGACCTTCGGCCAGGCGATCCGCGAAGGTTATTTCGACCGGCTGACCGATCATGTCGAACGCATCACCGGGCGCGCGCCGACGCCGCTGCGCGACGTGATGCTGGCGCATCGGGCGGAGTGGCCGGCATGATCCGCGCCGGGGTGCTGGTTGCGGCCACCGCAGTGTTCGTCTTTACCGTGGCGCTGACCGGGTCACGGTCCGCCGCGCAGGACGGCTCCGCGCAAGTCGGCGCCGGCGACGACTGGGTCGCGCCAGGCGGCGACGCGGGCAAGACGCGGTTCTCGCGATTGGGC
Organism: uncultured Novosphingobium sp.; assembly: GCA_964245645.1. Taxonomy (GTDB): domain Bacteria; phylum Pseudomonadota; class Alphaproteobacteria; order Sphingomonadales; family Sphingomonadaceae; genus Novosphingobium. The sequence goes on from CAXTOI010000433.1 coordinate 1,860, forward strand.
GACATTACCCCGGCCAATGTGTCGGGGCTGGGCTTCGCGTGGAGCTATGACCTCGGCACTGGGCGCGGCCAGGAGGCGACGCCGGTGGTGATCGACGGGGTAATGTACACCAGCGGGCTGGCCGGGCGCGTTTATGCGCTGGATGCGGCGACCGGGCGCGAATTATGGACGTTCATGCCCGATATGGACATGCAGGCAGCGCGCGCGGCGTGTTGCGACATGGTCAATCGCGGGGTCGCGGTGCAGGGGGGCCGGGTGATGGTCGCCGCGCTTGACGGCATGCTTTATGCGCTCGACGCCCGGACCGGGGCGGTGGTATGGAAGACCGATACGATCGTCGATCACCGGCGCGGCTATACCAGCACCGGCGCGCCGGAACCGGCGGGCGATCTGGTGCTGATCGGCAATGGCGGCGCGGAATACGATACGCGCGGTTATGTGACGGCGTATCATATCACCGACGGCACGCAGGCCTGGCGTTTTTACACCGTGCCGCACGACCCGCAGACCGGGCCTCAGGAAACGCCTGCCCTGACGGCGGCGGCAAGGACCTGGGACGCGCACAGCCGCTGGGATATCGGTGGCGGCGGGACGGTGTGGGATGCCATCGCCTATGACGCGCCGACCGGCACGGTTTATGTCGGCGTGGGCAATGGCGGGCCCTATTCGATCGCGATGCGCTCGCCCACCGGGGGCGACAATCTATACCTCTCCTCGATCGTCGCGCTGGATGCGCAGACCGGCCGGATGAAATGGCATTACCAGGAAACACCCGGCGACAGCTGGGATTATACCGCGACTCAGCCGATGGTGCTGACCGATCTGGATGTCGGCGGGGCGCGGCGCCCGGTGATCCTGCAAGCGCCCAAGAACGGCTACATGTTCGTCATCGACCGCGCCACGGGCCGGCCGCTGGCCGCCAATGCGCTGGTGCGGACCAGTTGGGCGAAAGGCTATGATTTGAAGACCGGCCGCCCGGTGATGAACCCGGCCGGCGCCAATTTCTGGGAGGGACCCAAGATCGTATTTCCCGGCTCGCCGGGTGCGCGCAACTGGTTTCCGGGCGCGTGGGATCCGTCGCGCGGGCTGTATTACGCCTCGGTGCTCGACATGGGCAATCTGGTCTTTTCGACCGCGCCGGCCGATGCCCCGCGCCGGGCCAAGGCGCTGAACACCGGAGCGGCGCTGATCTTCACGCCCGATCTGGTGGAGGCGCTGCCCACCCTGCCGCCGGCGATACGCGCTGCGGTGGAGGCGCTGCCCGAGATGCAATGGGTGCGTGACAAGCCCTATACCGCCGAAATCCGCGCGATCGATCCCCTGACCGGCCGGGCCCGCTGGGCCGTGCCGACCGGCGGCTGGCAGGACCGCGGCGGCGTGCTGGCGACGGCCCCGGGACTGGTGTTCCACGGGATGCTGGACGGCCGCTTCATCGCGCGCGATGCCGGCACCGGGCAATTGCTGAAGGCGATCGACACGGGCAGTTCGATCATGGCCGCGCCAATGACTTATCGGGTGAAGGGCGTGCAATATGTCGCGGTCGCGGCGGGCTTCGGCGGCGGCGGCTGGCCGTATGTGCCGCAATACGCCGCGGCCTATCGCTATGGCAATTCCAACCGCATCCTGGTGTTCCGGCTGGGCGGCGGCGCGATGC
>CAXTOI010000434.1:0-3508 GCA_964245645.1 uncultured Novosphingobium sp.
CGTCCGGCCAGCAGCGCTACCGCCGGAACCTACACCACACGCCGGGACACGATCACTTCAACGCGCAAGAGCACGGAACCGGTAAGCCTGCGACGGAAAACCTAATTCTGGTTGGCATCAACCAGAACACGATGGACAATTCGCTGAAAGCTAAGTAATTATTCCAGGCCTGGCGCGCGCCATCTGGCTCAATTATGCACCGTGGCTCGTGCCCCCCCCCGCCGGGGCGCTACCGGGTGCAGGCCATCAGTGCTCACGCTCCCGAACCCATGATGATCGTCGCATCGTCCAAATGCATAAGCGCGATCAGTCCGGCCTCTGTGCCGACATGCGGCAATGTCAGCGCAAACTCAGCCGCGACCTGAGCAGCGGTCATGCCGTAGTTCCAGGTCGTAAATTCATCGCAGCTGCCGACAAAGCTTGGGGAGCCTCCAGACAGTGAGGCCCGGCCCTGCGCACCAATAGCGAAGGCGAAGCCGGTGACGGTCGGCGCTGTGATCGGCGCTGCCGATGTCGATATCTGTGCGCCGTCAACATAGAGCACGCCACCTGTCTGCGTGGTGACGATCGCAATATGATGCCAGGCACCATCATTATAGGTCCCTGACGCGGTGAACGCCTTGCCTCCAGCCGTGCCGCCAATCGCCCCGCTGGCGATGGTCGCGCTGGTGTGGTTGCCCTGCCCGAAGATTGTGTAGGACCCAGTCGTCGTGGTTTTAAACCATCCGCAATAGGTGCTGGGGTAGCTTGTCGGCGAGATGCCATAGACCGCGAGATTGCCGCTCGAAAGATTGCCGGTTCCGAACTTAGGTGCTGCCGTGGAGAACGCCGCAGATACGCTGGTCGCTGTCGGCACGAACGTGGTCGAAAGATTCGCTGCGGCGAGTATCTGCGCCAGCCAAGTCGTTCCCGATGTTGCTGTTGCGACTTGCGAAAGAACGCCGGTTTCGTCCGGGTGCAGACCGTCGGTTGTTAGACCCGTCGAATTTGCTGCCCACAGATTAAGCGATGTTGGATCGATGACAGGGCCGCCAACATCGAGAAACGGCGCGAAGTAGGATGAGTGCAGCGCCGCGTTCCAAGCTGCCATGACCGTGCCCTGTGCAGTTACCGTCTGCTGCGCTGTAGTCTGCCATGGTGTGCCGGTTGCATTAGGCTCTATAGTCTGCCCGAGATAAGGCTTCCCGTTGAACCGAGCCGCCCAGCGCTGATCATATGCCTGCATGCCGGCGAGCGTGCCCACTTGAACATAGGCATCATTGGTCACGTCGTTGCCGATGATGTGCGTGAAATATGCCGCGATCTGCGGCAAAACCGGATCGTGCAGCCATGGCGATGCGGAATCGCCCTGAATGCCGAAATTCGCATAGGCCATGTTCGGCCCGATCGCGCGGCAGATTGCCCCTCGGTCAAGGCTGCTGTTGGTGGTCGGTGATCCTTGCGAGATCGTGCGCGACGTGCCGAACACAATCGACGATTTCACCGCTGTCTGCGCCAGGATCATCACCGTTGGCATGTAGATCGTCGTTTGGCCTCCCGGTACCGTTGCAGAGGGCGCAGTCGGCACTTGGCTGGCCGTGGCTGACGAGACTGATCCTTCGCCCATGGATGAGTTTAGGAAGTTGCTGATCGATGTTGTTCCGGCCGGGCACTGGCCGTTTGACCAAGTCCATATCCAGAATTGCGCGCCGTTCGGGATCGATACAGGGGTGGCATCGGAGATGGTCAAGGTGTTGTCGGCAAGCGTCGGCGCGGTCGAGCCCGAGAATGGCACGGCGGTGTAGGTGCCGGACGGGTATTCGATCCACGCCTTGATGGGCAGCGCCGCCCCGAGATTTTGGCGACCGAGCGTCACCGTCCTATACGAGGTGATATAGCCCAGCCTGAGCGCCGTGATCGTATCGCGCGCGAAATGAGCCTTGCGGGTCATGCTGGTCGTGCCGGCAGCGGAAAGCTGCGATGGCTGGTAAACGGCAGTGGCGGCGTGCTTCCAAGGGAGCACGCTAACGGCAGGTGGCGCCCGTCTCATTCCACCTTTTAGATCCCGCTGCTGCGGTCCATACATCGGCATGGTATTACCATTCCCGCGAGTAGAGTGGCGTAGCAGGCGTGTCAGCGATTGCTGCAATCGCACCGGTCCCGGTATGGGTTGGAGCGGTTTCGTAGTAGGTTTGGGCCGGAACCTTCAGGCTGTGGTAATCTGCCGTCGCCGCGCCGATGCCATTTACCCAGACATTCGCAGTCGACGACTGCACCTGATAAGACGTGCCCCGACGGGCGGCGTTCGCGGCCATGATCTGTTGAGGACCTACACTGGTCGCCGCCACGGCCGTCCCACTCGCCGTTGCGTTGGCGGCGACCAGCGACACAGATGAAGACGACAGCGTGTAAGTGGAGCCCGCGGTACTGATAGTACCGCTTGCGAGCGCATAGACGTAACTGCCTGTCGGAACACCCGTAGCGGTGATGGTTTGGCCAAGCACGATTGATCCGACGGTTGGCGCAGTGGTGAGCGTGATTGTGTTGCTGCCGCTCGCCGTCGTAATCTGCGCGCCGGTGAACCCGATGATCGCCCCTCTGTCAGCAGCAGTTGATTGGATGACGGTGTTGACCGTGCCGATCTGTGCCGTGCCCGCTGGCAACGAAGGTAGAGCCGCCAAGCTGACAGCTTGAGTTGACGGAAAGTTCGATACCACGACGCTCGGCATGGTGCCGATGTTCACGGTCGGCGTTCCCGAGATCGTCACACCGCCAATCGTGTTCGCACCGGCTGGCAGCGCGGGTAAGGTCGTGATGCTGCCTATATTCCAGGTGCCCGACTGGCTGACCGCCTCTGCCGTGCCGCCCGTGACGCCTTGAACCGAAACCACGCTGGCCGTCGGTGATCCTGCGGTACCGGTCGGAGTCGACCCACCACTGCCACTGATGCCCGTGACGTTGATCGGGTTGCCGACGGTGCCGAATGCCGCCCCGGTCGCATCCTGCAACTTGGCAAAGAACGCCGTGTTACCGATAGACCCGCCTGCCTGGAACGGTGAACCAAGAGTCGATATGGTCGTTGACTGGGCAGCCAGGGTCGCCGCGCCGGCTGGAAGCGGCAACGCGGCAGCCGATACCGCCATTGTACCCGACCCTGCATTCGCGGTGACCGTGCCGCTAACAGTCACCGTCGGCATCGTGCCGATGTTCACGGTCGGCGTCGCAGCGAAGGCCGGTAGCGTTCCTGAGATACCGAACGCCGTGTTGCCGATCGACCCGCCTGCCTGGAACGGTGAACCAAGAGTCGTGTTGACCTGAGCCACGCCGGCCGCGGTTGCAGCGCCTGTCGCCAGCGGGATTGTCGTCAGCTGCACGTACAATGGATTCGCCGAACCGATCTGCGCGCCTTGCTGAAACACGTCGACGCATTGGATCTGCCCGGTGCCGGTAACCGGTACGACCTGGCAGACATACTGCGTCGCTGCGTTCGCATCCTGCAGGTCCTTCGGGGGATCTCCATCGCGAAGAA
>CAXTOI010000435.1:0-3473 GCA_964245645.1 uncultured Novosphingobium sp.
ACTCGCAAGGCTATGATCCATAACACTTTCAGAGTTTCGAATCAGACTCTTAGATCAGTCGGGTCATTGCGTAGGCCCGAATCGGGAGATGATCGGTAATCTGGACCGCCGCACTTTGAAACTCCCCTGCATTGCCAACCGACCCATCTCGGCGTCGTCCAACTCCGCCAATGTCGCCATCGGCCCCATGGCTGGTAAGCTACATGCGGAAATCATCCGCAATGCGCGCTTGGAGAGCTGGAGATCGGCTCCCGCAGGCTTCGGCAACACTGGAAGGCGATCCCGCGGGCGAAAATGTTACTTGATCAACCATGCTCCGAACAGGCTGGCCACACTTTGGCTAACAAGCATAGATGCTTGAAGCGCTCATCGCTCGACAACATCTAAGTTAGTTGATTTTAGCTATATACCGTGGAATAACCTGAAAAGTTGAAGAGCTTAGATCGTCGAGGGGATATTGAGCGCTTGGGTCAAAGACAATTAAATGGACTGATATAAAATCCAACAGCGTTGTGCAGTTTGTTCAAGCTGACAAGACTTGCTAACCAGCCTCAGTTTTAAGAGATCGATTTTATAAGATTTTCGTTTTCATAACATAGATCACATTTAAGGTATGACTGATAATATAGTTTGGTATTGGAGGATGACATGACTATGAGACTGCAAGAATGCAGCACCCTGTCGGATGATCTGACCGATAAGGAAATTATAAACCTTATTGTAATCGAGATCGTAGCGCTTGAAGCGCAAGGCGTTCTGATGCCGAAGGATTGGCGTCATCATGCGACGAACCTCAAATATCTTAATTCACTGCTTCTATCATCGATAGAGCAACTCAAGGCTTTGATTCAGCGCGCAAAGAAATCTCGGTAATATCAGCCGGGTGATCGGCGCGGTAGATCAGGAAAGGTCGGTGGGCTTAGCCCGAACAGCCTCGGTCCCAAAAAATCTTTGGCTGGTCACGTCGCCTAGTTGATCTGGCTTATCACCTATGCAATATCGCTGGCAACGGGGGTGCCGGTGGCTAAAAATTATAACACAAGGATGGCCTTTGGCCATAAATTCAAACACGTTGTAGTAATCACGACAATGTGTTGGATCATTGTGTGCTCGATTATATTGACCTTTCCGTTTGGTAATCGGTGAAGTGAACAAGGTTCTGGACCAATTGGCTGACGATGAGTTGACCCTTGTCGTTATAAATCAACTTTGCCGGATGGAAGCACGAGGAATTAAAATGCCGGCGGGTTGGCGCATCCAACCCATTAGCCTCGATTATCTTGATGCATTACTCGACCTCGCGGCGGAACAGATAAAAGCGATGCAATGTTGATCGCTTTGTCTTGAATCGCTGGTATCGATCGACAGGAATCCGGCCGAAGGAGGGGCCGGCCCATGCGTCGATATGCTTTGCGGGACGATCAACGGGAACGGCTCAAGGATTGGCTGCCTGGCCAGGAAGGCCATGTAGGGCAACAGCGAAAGACCACCGGTTGTTCGTCAACGGGAACACCATCAGGCCAAGCGTGAGCATGATCGCGGCCGGGTTTGCAGCGCCCATCCGGTTAGCCCGGCAAGGCCAAAGGCCGCGCGTGATAGGTGCGGCGCCAGATCGAGATATCGCTGGTCAGCAAGGCGGTCAGATGCGCGATCCGGCGTTGCAGCGTGTCGAAGGTCAGCGCGTCGCCGGCGATGGTGGCGCGCAGCACCTCCAGGTGCTGGTGCGAATCGGCGGCCCGTTCGGCCACGCTGGCGAATTCGCCCTGCATGCGGATGCCGTAGATCGCTGCACCCAGCGCGGGCAGGCCGGCGGTGACCATCGTCAGGCCGACGAGAAAGACATGCATCGTTGCCGGCGACAGCTCGCGATGGGTGAGCGTAAGCCATGCCTCGAAGGCCATGGCGCCGATACAGGCCAGCGCGGTCGCCGCGAACAGCGCGGTGCCCAGCCGGTGCAGGCGATGTTCGAGGAGGTGCATCTGGTGCGCTTCATGCGCGAGATAAGCGATCTGGGCATCGATCAACTGCACCACGCCGCTCCGAACATCGGTCAGATAGGCCTGATCGACGACCGCATCGGGCAGGCCCAGCTCCTGCGCGGTCTGGCGCAGGGCGTAGCGCACCCAATCGGGGCTGGCGCCGGGATCGCTGCGGACCGGGCCCCTCGCGCCCATCTGCGACGACACCGCGAGACAGCGCAGCCCTTCGGCGAGATTGCGATTGTCGAGCCAGCGGTTGTGCCAGCCGCCGCGGCGCCCGGTACGCGTGAGGCCCAGGATCGTGGCGATCGTCAGCAGTTCGAGCAGGACCAGCAGCGGCTTGAAGCTGATCGGCAAGGCCAGGCTGAGCAGCGTCAGGATCACCGCCAGCGCCGACAGCATGAAATTGGCGACATAGCTGCTGCGGAACAATCGCGCGGTCTGACTGGCGATCATGTCGGCCTGGACGAAGCGCGGTAATAATATCTCGGCCAGCCGCGCGCCGAAGCGGCCGGTGCGCGCCGCCGCCGGGGCGAAGCAGGCGCGCAGGGCCATAGCGGAGTAGGTCGTGTCGGGCGGCTGGAAATGGCTGAGCTTTGGGCGCTGTATCCCGGTTACCGCCAGCAACAGCGGATAAGCGACTGCCAGGGCGGCGCGCCGGGGCTTGGCCGTAGCAAGCTGCGCGAGCATGGTGCGGCTGGCGGCATCGCCGGGCGGCAGCAGCAATTGCCGGATCAATCCCGCCAGCGCATCGCCGGGCAGTGCGTCGAGCGCCGCACGCGGCACGGTATCGACAGTCTGCTGGCCGAGATCGTGCTCGGTCAGCCCGTCCCACAGCAGCGCCGGGGCGATATGGACAAGCGGATCGATCTGGATCACCGGGATGTCGCGGGCCACGGCTTCGGCGACGATCTGGCCGGTGCCGCCGCGTCCCTGCGCCGGGCCGCCATCCCAGACGGCAATCAGGATATCGGCTTGCCCGAGCACGATCCGGCCTGCGCGTTCGTAAGCGGCGGGGGCGTCGCCGTCGTCCTGGAAAGACTCTTGCGCGGCCAGTTCGAACACCCGGCCCGAGGCGGCGATCAAGCGGTCGTAAGTGGCGAGGCTTTGCGGGGAGGCGAAATCTTCCGCATAGTGCCCGCGCGCGAAGGGCAGGATGCTGGCCAGCGACCAGCCGCGCCGGATCGCGGCTTCGGCGACGATGCTGTCGGCGCCATCGGCCAAGGCGGTGATCGCGCGAAGCTCGACATCGGCGGCGACCGCGATCGCGGCAAGCTCGATCCGCTCCAGTGTGGCGGCGACGGTGGCGGCGAGTGCGGCTTCATCGGCATCGGCCAGCCGCGCGGCGCGGTGGCCGGTGACGCCGATCGACAGGATCGGGCGCGCGATACCAACAGATCGGGCGGTTTCCTGATCGCGCAAAGTAATCGGAGATCGATCGAGCATAAAGCGAAGTTACCGCCTTGGACGGTGAAAGGTCAACCGGCAGCGCGT
>CAXTOI010000436.1:0-911 GCA_964245645.1 uncultured Novosphingobium sp.
CTCCGTCTCGCTACGCGAGCCACCTCCCCCAGAGGGGGAGGATTTAGCGTCACGTTCGCAACACGATCGCCTGGCGAAGCGAGCGCATCCCGCCATCGCCATCCAATTCCTCCAGCACCCCGGTTTCGCCCCAGAAGGCTACGCGCTCGACATCGCCGCCAACGGCGCAACAATCACCGCCGCCACCCCCACCGGTGCGTTCTACGGCGCGGTAAGCTTGTGGCAACTGTTCGCCGCCGCACCCGATGGCCGCCTCGCGCCGCGCCATATCGAGGATGCGCCGCGGTTCGCCTGGCGCGGCCTGGTCCTGGACAGTGCCCGCCATTTCCAATCGCCGACTGCGGTCGCGCGGATGATCGACTGGATGGCGCTGCACAAGCTCAACCGCCTGCAATGGCACCTCGCCGACGATCAGGGCTGGCGCCTGCAGATCAAACGCTATCCTCGCCTGACCGGTGTCGGCGCCTGGCGGACAAGCCGCGCGGGTGCGCGTTACGGCGGTTTCTACACCCAGGCACAGGTCCGCAGCATCGTCGCGCTGGCGGCTGCGCGGCACATCACCGTGGTGCCCGAGATCGAGCTGCCGGGTCATGCGACCGCGGCGATCCTGGCCTATCCCGCGATCGGACTGACCACCGCGACCCCGGCCAATATGAGTGACTGGGGCGTGTTTTCCTCGATCTACAACCCGGATCAGGGTCTCGGTTTCCTCCATCACGTGCTAGACGAGGTGATGGCGCTGTTCCCCGCGCACGAGATCGCCATCGGCGGTGACGAGGCGGTGCACAAATTGTGGACCGCTTCTCCGGCAGTCACGGCGCGCATGGCGGCGCTGGGCATCAAGGACGGCCCGGCGCTCCAGGCGTGGTTCGTCGGCAGTATCGGCGCCTATCTGCAGGCGCATGGCCGGC
>CAXTOI010000436.1:921-3457 GCA_964245645.1 uncultured Novosphingobium sp.
TGGCCGGCGGCTGGTCGGCTGGGACGAGATCCTGGCAGACCAAGCGTTGCCGGCCGAAGATATCGTTCTGTCATGGCACGGCGCGGACGGGGCGATCGCTGCGGCGCGCGCGGGGCACGACGTAGTGATGGCCACCGCGCCGACGCTTTACCTCGACAATCGCCAGTCCCCGGCGGTGTTCGAGCCACCCGGGCGCGGCTTCGTCGTCAGCCTGGCCGATGTCTACAGCTTCGATCCGGGCAACCCGCCGCATCTGCCCGGCACTGCTCCGCTCGATGCGGCATCGCTGCCGCATGTCCTGGGGGTCCAGGGCGCATTGTGGAGCGAGCATATCGCCGGCGACGCGGCGCTCGAAGCCATGGCGCTGCCGCGCGCTGCCGCGCTGGCCGAGATCGGCTGGACCGCGCCCGACCGGAAAGACTGGCCGAGCTTCATCGCCCGGCTGCCCGCGATGATCGCCGCGTACCACGCGCTCGGCCTGCGTCCCGACGATGGCGCCTTTGTCGTGCAGGCGCAGGTGGCCGCTGTGGGCGACCATGCACATGTATCGCTGGCCCGGCAGCTGCCGATCGGCGATATCCACTACACCATCGACGGCACGCAGCCGAGTTTGGCCTCGCCGCGCTACGAGGCCGTCTTCGACATGCCGTTGCCCGGCCATTTGCGCGCGGCGAGTTTTGCAGGCGTCCAGCAGATGTCGCGCGACCTCGATCTGCCGCTGGATGCCATCTCGGTCACGCGCCGCACCAGCCAGCAGCTGGAGCAGTGCACGGGCAAGATCGCGCTCAATCTGGCCGGACCGTCAGCAGGCAGCACACCCTATCTGATCGACATCAAGAACCCCTGCTGGATCGATCGCGGCGCCGACCTGACCGGCGTGCGCCGGATCGCCGTCAGCGTCGCCGCGCTCCCGTTCAATTTCCAGCTTGCCAACGAGCCGGCGCTGCAGCTGCCGCCCACGGTTTCGCCGACCGGAGAACTGGTCATTCGGCAAGGCTGTGCCGGGGCGGTGTTGGCGACCATTGCGCTACCTGCGGCGAGCGATGCTGCGCCCCATGAACTCGTCGCCGAAATTGCGCCAGGGAGCGGTGTGCAGGACTTGTGCCTGACACTGGCGCGGCCCAAACTCGATCCATTATGGGCGCTCGGCTGGATGGAGCTGCGGCCATGACGCTGAGCCTGCTGGCGCCGCTGCGGGGTTGGGCCGGCCCGCTTGCCGAATTGCCCGATGCCGCCTTTGCGCAAGGGCTGGTGGGCGACGGCGTCGCCATCGATCCGCTTGGCGATACGCTCCACGCGCCTTGCGCCGGGGTAGTCGTCGCGCTTCACCGCGCCCGGCACGCCGTGACGCTGCGCGCCGCGAATGGCGCCGATATCCTCTGCCACATCGGCATCGAAACCGTGGGCCTGAGCGGCAGGGGCTTCGCCGCGCTGGTGGCAGAGGGCGACCGGGTCATCGCCGGCGCGCCGCTGATCCGCTTCGATCTCGACACGCTGGCCCGAGGCGCAAAAAGCCTCGCCTCGCCGATCCTGGTCATCGACACCGAGGCATTTCGCGTGACCCGCCGGGCTGCCGATACAAGGGTGGCGGTGGGCGACTGGCTGATGGACGTGGAACCCCTGAGCGTCTCCACGCCAGCGGCAACAACGGTGAGCCAGGATGCGCCCTTGCATACCCGAACCGTGATCCTGCCCTCCGGCCATGGCATCCATGCCCGTCCCGCTGCGGCGATCGTTGCCTGCGCCCGCCGGTTCGCCGCCGAGATCGAGTTCGTGACCGCCCGCGCCCGCGCGCCGGCAACCAGCGCAGTGGCGCTGATGACGCTCGGTCTGGCCGGCGGCGATGCCGGCACCTTGCACGCCACCGGCGAAGACGCTGACGCTGCCCTCGCGGCCATGGCGCAGCTGATGGAGCGCGCGCAAGCAGGCGAAGCGCCCGGCATCGCCGGCTCCGGCGATGCGATCGTCCTGCGCGCGGCAGGCAATCGGCATGGCGGCGTCACCGCTGTGCCCGGCATCGCCCTGGGCACCATCTATCGCCTCGATACCGCCACCCGCGAGCCGCCCGCGCTTGGCCAGGGCATCGCGGCCGAACGCGAGCTGCCGATGATCAAGCGCATCGCAATCGGGTCGCTGCGCAACAAGATCCTGTTCATCCTCCCCGCAGCGCTGCTGCTGAGTCAGTTCCTGCCGTGGCTGTTGACGCCGATCCTGACGCTTGGCGCCGCCTACCTGTGCTTCGAGGGGGCCGAGAAGGTAGTGGGGATGGTTGCCAAAGGAGGGGGCCACGACGAGCATGCCGCCCCCACCGCTGCGGTCGGCGAAGACACCGAGCGTCAGATGACGTCCAGCGCGATCCGCACCGACTTCATCCTGTCCGCCGAGATCATGGTGATCGCCCTCAACGAGGTGGCCGAGCAGGCATTCCTTCCGCGGCTCGTCATCCTCGTCGTCGTCGCCGTCGTGATTACCGTCGCCGTGTACGGCGTGGTCGGTCTCATCGTGAAGATGGACGACATCGGCCTGAACCTCGCCC
>CAXTOI010000437.1:0-3452 GCA_964245645.1 uncultured Novosphingobium sp.
GTGCTGACCTCGCGCCCGATCGATATCGCCCTGGTCGGCCGGCTCGGCGCGCATGCGCTGGAAGCACGCGCGGTGGCCAGCGAAGGCGGCCTGGCGCGCGGGCGGTTACAGGCCAGGATCGACGATCTGCCCGCCGCCGGCCTGTCGGGCGCCAACTCTCTAGGCGAACGTCTGCGCGGCGGCTCGCTGCTCGCGCAGATGCGTTACAGCGGCCCCGCCGACGCGCCGTTCCGGCTGCTGGCGCTGGAACATTTCGACTTGACCGGCCCGGTCGAACTGGCGGCGAACGTCTCCGGCAATCTTGACAACCCGGTGATCCGCGGCTCGCTGGCCAGCGACGCGCTGCGGCTGCAAAGCGGGCTTACCGGCATGGATATCACCCAGATCGTCGCCCGCGGCTCCTTCACCGGCGCGCAGTTGACGCTATCTTCGCTGGCGGGCCGCACCACCGGGGGCGGCGCCATGGTGGGCAGCGGCACCATCGGCTTTGCCGATCTCAGCGCGCAACACGGCCCGACGCTGGACTTGCGCATCGGTGCGCAAAAGGCGTTGATGATGGCGCGCCCCGACATGGCGCTGACCGCGACCGGACCCTTGCGGATCGTGTCCGACGGGCGCAGCGGCACGATCGCCGGGCGGCTGCACATCGACAATGCCCGCTGGTCGCTGGGCCAGACCGCAGTTTCGATCGAGCTACCCGATATCGCCACCCACGAAATCAACCGCAGCGCCGACATCGCGCCCGCCGGCACCAGCAACATGCCCTGGAGTTTCCTCGTCGACGCCGCACCCGGCGGCCGCATCCGCGTCGAAGGGATGGGCATCAACAGCAATTGGAGCGCCGCGATCCAGCTGCGCGGCACGCTCGATGCGCCGGTGATGGCCGGCCACGCCGATCTGATCGACGGCACTTATGATTTCGCCGGCCGCCGCTTCGATCTGACGCGCGGCCACCTGCTGTTCACCGGTACCAGCCCGCCCGACCCCCGGCTCGACATCAGCGCCACCGCTTCGGTCACCAATCTCACCGCCACGGTCGCCGTCACCGGCAGTTCGCTGCACCCCGACATCTCGTTCTCCTCGGTGCCCGCGCTGCCCGAGGAGGATCTGCTCGCGCGGGTGCTGTTCGGCGACTCCATCACCACCATCTCCGCGCCCGAAGCGCTGGAACTGGGCACCGCGCTGGCGGCGCTGCACGGCGGCGGCGGCCTCGACCCGATAAACAAGCTGCGCCGCGCGATTGGCCTCGACCGCTTGCGCATCGTCGCCGCCGACGTCACCATCCCCCGCCAGACCGGTTTCGGCGCCGGCAAATATCTGGGCCGCCGCATCTACGCCGAAGTCATCACCGACGGCCGCGGCTATTCGGCGACCGATCTGGAATTCCGCATTACGCACTGGCTGTCGCTGCTGGGCAGCGTTTCGACGGTAAATCGGAACAACATCAATGCGAAGATCAGCAAGGATTATTAGAGACTTTCCGGACTCAACGGCAGTCGCAGAGACTCTGGGGTGGAATCGCTCTGCGCCATCAACCCAACCGCATGCGCCAGTTCTTGTCTGCGCCGTTGGTGATGCCGCAAAGTTGCAGGAAGCCGATGGCGAGGATCGTCCGGGGCGCTGCCGCCGCCGAGCTACCTGCTTGCGCGCGCGGCGTGACGGTGGCGTTGAGCATCATCGGGGTGACTTGCCAACGCTCCGGAAACGGCTTCAGCTCCCTGTCTTCGAGCATACGCAGATGAGGGCACTGCTCCAGCGAGCGCGACATGCACGCCAGATGCCCCGGCGAAACCGAACCCGCGTCGAGGACGATCCGCTTGTCCGCCACCGTCGCCGGGATTGAATTACCCAGGCCGCACGCGCGCATCACGCCGGCGGGGATATGCTTGCCGGTCTGGCTCCAGCGATCGCCGCTGCGGGTCGGCTTGCCACACATCGGGCAGAGCATCCGCCGCACGCTATCCCGCTGTCGGCGAAAATGGTTCATCGAATAGATCGGACGCCCATATTGCGCGTGCTCGCCTTGCAACAAGGCAAGCTTCCCGCCGACCGTAGCACAGGGGCCGACACTGCTGATCTCCTCGGCGGACCAACTCGTCACCCAGGGAACATCGATGCCGATCTCGAGCCGCGATTTTGCCGAACCAGACATATTCGTTGAACGAGGCCGGCGCGATTTGGTTGCAGCGCAAGTTCCTGGGAGTACTTCAAGGTCGTGCCTGCGCTTTGAAAACAAACAAGACACAACGCGCCGCCTTGATGCCAAGGCTACCTCTTTCAAACCCAAAGACGGGGGGCCCGGAACTTGCGTTCCGAGCCCCCCGCGCTGCTTATTCCAAAGGGCTTACGAGCTGTAATACATATCAAACTCAACTGCCGAGGGCGTCGTTTCCCAACGCATCACGTCCGGCCATTTCAATTCCATATAGGATTCGATCTGGTCTTCGGTGAATACTCCGCCGGCCAGCAGGAACTCATGGTCGGCGGCCAGCGAATCGAGCGCTTCACGCAGCGAGCCGCATACCGTCGGCACTTCGGCCAGTTCTTCGGGGGGCAGATCGTAGAGGTTCTTGTCCATGGCCTCGCCGGGGTGGATTTTGTTCTTGACCCCGTCGAGACCAGCCATCAGCAGCGCGGAATAGCACAGGTAGGGGTTCGCCATCGCGTCGGGGAAACGGAATTCCACGCGCTTGGACTTGGTGCCGGCACCATAGGGGATGCGGCAGGAGGCCGACCGGTTGCGCGCCGAATAGGCCAGCAGCACCGGCGCTTCGTAACCCGGCACCAGCCGCTTGTAGCTGTTGGTCGTCGGGTTGGTGAAGGCATTCAGCGCCTTGGCGTGCTTGATCACGCCGCCGATGAAGTACAGGCACATCTCCGACAGACCGGCGTAGCCGTTGCCAGCGAACAACGGGTTGCCGCCTTGCCAGATCGACAGGTGAGTGTGCATGCCGCTGCCGTTGTCGGTCTTGATCGGCTTGGGCATGAAGGTCGCGGTCTTGCCGTAGTTCTGCGCGACTTGCTGCACGACGTATTTGTAGACCTGCATGCGGTCGGCGGTTTGCACCAGCGTGCCGAAGGTGAGCCCGAGTTCGTGCTGGGCGGCGGCGACTTCGTGGTGATGCTTGTCGCAGGGCAGGCCCATCGCCATCATGGTGGACACCATTTCGGCGCGCAGATCGACGCAGCTGTCGACCGGGGCGACGGGGAAATAGCCGCCCTTGGCGCGCGGACGGTGGCCGAGGTTGCCGCCTTCGAGAGCCGTGCCGGTATTGGTCGGCAGTTCGATATCGTCGAGTTTGAAGCCGTTGCCGTCGTAGCCGTCGTAGAAGGTCACATCGTCGAACACGAAGAATTCGGCTTCCGGGCCGACATAGACGGTATCGCCGGCGCCGCTCGACTTGACGAAGGCTTCGGCGCGCTTGGCGGTCGAGCGCGGGTCGCGCGAATAA
>CAXTOI010000438.1:0-3441 GCA_964245645.1 uncultured Novosphingobium sp.
CCCTCGAAACCATCGGCAACACCGCGCATATTCGGCTGTCGCGGCTGTTTCCCGACCATGAAGTCTGGGTGAAATCGGAAAGGGCCAATCCGGGCGGCACGATCATCGAGCCGACCTCGGGCAACACCGGTGTCGGCCTCGCATTGGTCTTCCTGCCGGAAGCATGAGGCTTCGCCGGGTGCGGGAACACGGCAGCGGGGGCGGGTTGCCCGAATGAAGCGCGCGTTGATCATTCGCCACGTCCCGCATGAGGGCGTGGCCGGGTTTCGCGAACCGATCGAGGCAGCCGGCTACCATGTCGATCGCATCGATGTCGCCGATCCGGCTTTCGCCACGCTCGACTTGCGCAAGCCGGACCTGCTGATCATGATGGGCGGCCCGATGGGGGTTTACGAGCAGGATCGCCATCCGTGGATCGCTTGCCAGTTGCGGCGGCTGGCGGTGCGGCTCGATGCCGATCGGCCGACGCTGGGCGTATGCTTCGGCGCGCAGATGATCGCCGCCGCGCTGGGCAGCAGGGTATTTCCCGGCCCGGTGAAGGAGTTGGGCTTCCATCCGGTGGCGGTGCACGACAGCGCTGCCGCGAACCCGTTGCAGCATATCGCCCAAGTGCCGATCCTGCACTGGCATGGCGACACCTTCACGCTGCCCGAAAACACCGAATCGCTCGCTTCCAGTCATGTCTACGAGCAGCAGGCGTTTCGCCGGGGCCGCAATCTGCTGGCACTGCAATTTCATGCCGAAATGGGCGAGGATGAGCGGTTTGAAAGCTGGCTCGAACAATGGCCTGACGCGGTGATCGAAGCGGGCCACGATGAGGCGGCGCTGCGGGCAGCCCATGCTGAACTCGGTCCGCATGCGGTCGCGGCGGGACGGGCGATGATCGCGGAATGGCTGACGGAGCTGGGTTGAGCGCAGCTCTGCGTTGATCACGCTTTCCTTACGCCTCTCCCCCGCCCGTCCTGAGCTAGTCGAAGGGCTGCTTTTCCTTCTCTCTCATCGAAGAAGGAAGAAGGACAGTCCTTCGACTAGCTCAGGACGGGCGGCGATTTGGCAGCAAGGTCGGTTTCAATCAAACGGAGCGCCGTTCTCGATCGCCACCGTCGGCGTGCCCTGCCTCACCCGGCTGCTCGGCGGCACCGAATGCGTCAGCCAGACATTGCCGCCGATCACCGAGCCGGCGCCGATGGTGATGCGGCCCAGGATGGTCGCCCCCGAATAGATCGTGACATCGTCCTCAATGATCGGATGGCGCGGCTGGTTGACTAGGTTGCCTTGCGGATCGGTCGGGAACCGGCGCGCGCCCAGCGTCACCGCCTGGTAGATGCGCACGCGGTTGCCGATGATCGCGGTCTGGCCGATGACCACGCCGGTGCCATGATCGATGAAGAAACTCTCGCCAATCGATGCGCCGGGGTGGATATCGATGCCGGTGCGCGAATGGGCGATTTCGGCGATGATCCGTGCCACCAGCGGCGCGCCCAGCCGATAAAGCTCGTGCGCCACGCGATGGTGGATGATCGCGGTGACGCAAGGGTAGCACAGCAGCACTTCATCGACGCTGCGCGCCGCCGGATCGCCCGAGTAAGCGGCCTCGAGATCGGTATCGAGCTTGCGGCGGATTTCGGGCAGGCATTCCGCCAGCCCGGCGATGATCCGCTGAACCTGGACGTCGATATCGCCGGCCGCGCCGCTGACCGACTGTTCATAGGCCAGTTCCATCCCCAGTTGCGCCGCCAGCAACGGCAGCGCCGAGTGGAGCGAGGTGCGGACGAACTCGTCCTCGCTGAGCGGGGTCAGTTCGGCCGGGCCCAGCCGGATCGGAAACAGCGCCGCACTCAGCGTATCGACGATCCGCCCGATGGCGTGGCGCGAGGGAAAGCCATGGACGCCATATTCGATGGTGCGTTCCTGCGACGCGCGCCAATCCTCCCGGACATGGCGCAGGCGCTCCACCACGCGATCGAGCGCCAGGTCATTGTCCGACGGAGCGCCGCCGGTGGCAAACTGCGGTTTGGGAAGGCAGGACAGGTTTATCGGCATGGTCGGGTCGATCTTTGCAGCAATTGGTCAGTAGCTATGGTCAAACGCTGTCAGCGAAATAAGGTGCGATTTTCGTCAATCAATTGTGATCAAGCAAAAAGTTCGGCCAACCGGTTCAAACACATGAAACCGCTTTTGGCGCTGCGGGAAGAAGTTTATCGCACATCCTGCCGCTATCCGGGCTCAAGAAAATCTTGCCGGCTTTCAATACACGATTGGCTGGACAATCTCAATCAATCCAATAGATATTGCCGCAGCATAGACCCGGAGCATGTGCATGACAGGACCCAGCGCCATCCCACGGACCGCCGATCATCCGATCGACCCGATAATCCTGCAACGCTGGTCTCCGCGCGCTTTCGACGGATCGGCGATCACGCAAGCCGATCTGTTCACCCTGTTCGAAGCGGCGCGTTGGGCACCTTCGGCTTATAATTCCCAGCCATGGCGTTTCGTCTATGCGCTGCGCGATACGCCGCAATGGGCGGGGCTGTTGGCGACGCTGCTGCCGTTTAACCAGGCCTGGGCGCAGCATGCCTCGGCGCTGGTCTATATCCTGTCCGATACGCTGTTCACGCCGCCCGGCCAGACCAAACCCGGCCCGGCCACTACGGCCAGCTTCGATACCGGCGCGGCTTGGGGAGTGCTGGCGTTGCAGGCTACGCGATTGGGGCTGCACCTGCACGCCATGGCCGGATACGATCGCGCCCGCGCGGAAGAAGCGGTGCACAGCACTGAGCGCTATCACATCGAGGCGGCACTGGCGATCGGCCGGATCGGCGAAGCCGACAGCCTGCCCGACGTGCTGCGCACGCGCGAATTCCCCAGCCCACGCAAGCCGGTCCGCGAATTTGCATTTGAAGGGACCCTGCCGGAAAGCTGATACCACATTTCATGGGTTACGATTCACGGCATCGTGCGTCCAGCCTCGGGCAAGGCATCGGTCAGGGCAAACAAGCGCTTGCCGTCCTCAAGCCCACGATCCTGCGCTGCCCGCACGATCATCTGCGCACCGGCCGGCCGCCAGGCAAAGCGACGTAAATGTCGCTTTCGCGGTCGGCAACCAGGGTCAATTCGCGTGCGCCCGCGCAAGGCCGCGCCGCATTATCGGCCCCGTCCAGCCAGCGCTGGCTTTCCTTGGCGTGGATCGGCAGGGCATGGCGCTTGTCCTTGCGTCCCGCTTCGCGCTGCAGGAACTGCGCGCCCGCCAAGCCCAGCAGCGCGCCGTCGTCAGCGTCAACTGCGATGCAAGCATGCAAGTAAAGACCGCTCCGCCTGAGGATTGACCACCGTCGTGTCCTGGATCGCCAGAATATGACGGCCATCGCAACGTGTGTCATCACATACTCCCAATATCCTCAGGACAATCAATCAGAAGCAACCACCCAACACAACCAC
>CAXTOI010000439.1:0-3441 GCA_964245645.1 uncultured Novosphingobium sp.
GGGGCGGTGACCCAGATTGCCGCCTTCGTAATCCTTGCCGGTGTTGGTCGGCAGTTCGATGTCGTCGAGCTTGAAGCCGTTGCCATCGTAGCCGTCGTAGAACTTCACATCGTCGAACACGAAGAATTCGGCTTCCGGTCCGACATAGACTGTATCGCCCGCGCCACTCGAGATCACGAAGGCCTCGGCGCGCTTGGCTGTCGAGCGCGGGTCGCGCGAATACAACTCGCCGGTCGAAGGCTCGACGATGTCGCAGACCAGGATCAGCATCGGCGTGGCCGAAAACGGATCGATGTATGTGGCATCGAGATCCGGCTTCAGGATCATGTCGGACTCATTGATGGCTTTCCAGCCTTCGATCGACGAACCGTCGAACATCAGGCCATCGTTCAACTCGTCCTCGCCCAGCACCGATGAAACCATGGTCAAGTGCTGCCACTTGCCCTTGGGATCGGTGAAGCGCAGATCGACCCATTCGATTTCCTCGTCCTTGATCTGCTTCAGGACCGTTGCTGCATCAACCATTACCGTTTTTCTCCAGATTACCGGGCCGACAGGCACCGGGGCGAGGGGGGACTTAGTTCGGGTAAAGGCCGCTACCCCTGCGGGCCTCCACCGCCATGAACGGCAGATCCGGGGCGCCAACCCCGGAATTCAAATCATTCAGCCGGCGCGAGCCGGACGTCACACGGCATCCTCGTTGCGCTCGCCGGTGCGGATGCGGAGCGCGCTATCGACGGACATGACAAAAATCTTGCCATCGCCAATGCGGCCGGTCTGTGCGGCCCCCGCAATCGCTTCGACCACGCGTTCGGCCAGCTCATCGGCAACCACCACTTCCAGCTTCACCTTGGGCAGGAAATCCACGACGTATTCAGCGCCGCGATAAAGCTCGGTATGACCCTTCTGGCGGCCAAAACCCTTCGCCTCGGTCACGGTGATCCCCGAAACGCCGACATCGTGGAGCGCTTCCTTCACTTCATCGAGCTTGAATGGCTTGATGATCGCTTCGATCTTCTTCACGCCAATTGCATCCTTTGTTGAGGCCGAACGCGAGTGCGTCGGCCCTTGCGCGAACCACCACGCCGCCCCGGTGGGCTTGGTGATCCAGAAGCTCCAGCATTATTCAATCAAGAATTATGCCAGAAACGAAATAGTTAACAAGGTTACGCCCATATTCAAGAAATCCTTGGATTCGGGGCAGTATTGGCTGAACTCCACGAAATCCTCGAATATCCGGCCCGCCCGCTTGTGGCAGGTGACCAAAATTCAGACAAGCTCTGCTGAATATTTGGGCAGCTCAGCGCAACAAAGTCGGCAATCAAAGGACCAGGCCGGCGGTTTCGCGCAAGCCTGCCATAAGGTTCAAATTCTGCACCGCAGCGCCGCTGGCGCCCTTGCCGAGATTATCGAGGCTGGCCAGCAGACGCGCCTGCGAGCCGTCTTTCGCACCAAACACATGGAGATCCAGCCGGTCGGATGGCTGCGCCGAGCGGTGGAGCAGCACTTCGCCCGGCGCATCGGTATGGACATGGACGATCGGGCTGCCTTCGTAAAACGCGCCCAAGGCGTCGCGCAACCGATCGGGCGACGCGGCGCCCGGGATCGCAGCCAGCGGCAACGGCACCTCGACCACCATCCCGCGGTGAGCCGGGATCACCGCCGGCGCAAACACCGGCGCATGCGCCAGCCCGGCGTAGCGCTGCATTTCGGCGACATGCTTGTGACCCATCGTCAGGCCATAGCTGCGAAAGGCGATATCCGAATCTTCCTCGAACCGCGCGATCATCGCCTTGCCGCCCCCCGAATAGCCCGACACCGCGTTGACCGTATAAGGCCAACTGGCCGGCAGCAGCCCGGCGCGGACCAGCGGCGCCAGCAAAGCGACGAAGCCGGTCGGATAACAGCCCGGATTCGATACAAATTGCGCTGAAGCCACCGCCGCCCGCCCGGTCACCTCGGGAAAGCCATAACACCAGCCCGGCGCGACGCGATGCGCGCTGGAAGCATCGATGATCCGCACCTTCGCGCCGTCAGCCAGCGCCACCGCCTCGATCGCCGCCTCATCGGGCAGGCACAGCACGGCGAAATCGGCGCTATGGTAAGCGTCCTGCCGCGCCCTTGCCGATTTGCGGTCGCCCTCGCCCAGCGTCAGCAAGCTGAACTCCGCCCGCCCCGCCAGCCGATCGGCGATTTCCAGCCCGGTGGTACCGACCGCGCCATCGATGAATACCGCGATGCTCATTCGGCGTCAGGTTCGCGAGCAGCCGCCAGCAGATCATGCCGGACATATCCGACCGTGCCGTCTCCGGCGACTTGCCCCCAGCACCACCCGCCGTTCATGTCGAGAACGTCGAACCCGTCTCCCGCCTGCAATTGCGCCAGCACATCGGCCTGCGCCAGCCCCTTGCTGCACAGCGCTGCACCGGGCGGCTTTACCACATGCGGCATTGGCGCTGCATAATGCGGCACGAAATAGCGACCGGCGAGGCGGATATGCGCCAGATCTCCGCGCACTGCCCAATGCGCCCCGTCAAGCTTTTCGCTGGGACCGGACAAGGTCAATTGCCGACCCGGTACGATGACGCTGGCCATATCCGGGGTCAAAACTGGCTTGGACAAATCTGCTGGCCCCTCGAAACAGAAGAGCGGGCGATTAGCGGCATCATCCCTATATATCAAGGAATCTGGCCATAGCGTTGCTGCAACATTCCCCAACTCGCGCGCAGCCCCAGCGCATCGCCGCCCTTGGGCCGCCCGGGCTTGCCCGCCGGCCGCCAGGCAAAGGTATCGAAATGCGCCCAGTCGATCCCCTCGGGCACGAAGCGGTCCATGAACAGCGCCGCAACGCTGGCCCCGGCAAAGCCATTGGCCGGAGCATTGTTGAGATCGGCGATGTCCGATTTGAGCCATTCGCGATAAGCATCATGCAGGGGCAGGCGCCAGCATGGATCGTCGCTGCGCAGCCCCGCCTCCAGCAGCGCTGCCGCCGTATCATCGCGCCGGGCGAACAACGCCGGCAGATCGGGCCCGAGCGCGGTGCGCGCAGCCCCGGTCAGTGTCGCAAAATCGATAAGCAGGTCCGGCTTTTCCTCGCCCGCCCGCGTCAGCGCATCGGCCAGCACCAGCCGCCCCTCGGCATCGGTATTGCCGATCTCCACAGAGATCCCGGCCCGGCTGCGCAATACATCGCCGGGCCGGAAGGCATTGCCCGATATGGCATTTTCCACCGCCGGGATCAGCAGGTGCAGCCGCACCTTCAGCCCCGCGTTCATCACCAGCCGCGCCAGCGCCAGCGCATGGGCCGCCCCGCCCATGTCCTTCTTCATCAGCAGCATCGCCGAGGACGGGTTGATATTCAGCCCGCCCGAATCGAAGCATACCCCCTTGCCGACGATCGCCACGCGGGGATGCGCCGGGTCGCCCCACTCCAGCTCGATC
>CAXTOI010000440.1:0-1319 GCA_964245645.1 uncultured Novosphingobium sp.
GGCCGGGCATGCTGGGGCCGGGACGATCATACGCGGCGGCGTGGCGCGCGGCGATCTGGGGCCATCGCTCAAATATGAAGGCAAGAGCGTCAGCGACATCATCGGCGAGAGCTTTCCCAAAAGCGCAACGCTGGGCTTGTGCGCGCTGGTGCTGGCGTTGGCCATCGGCGGTCCTTGCGGCATGGCTGCAGCGCTGCACCAGAACGGCAAGGCGGATTATTTTGCGACCCTGCTGACCACGATCGGCATCTGCATCCCAACCTTCGTGATCGCGCCGATGCTGGTGCTGGTGTTCGCCAGCTGGCTGGGCTGGCTGCCGACGGCTGGGTGGGGCGGCCCGCGCAACCTGATCTTGGCGGTGATCGTGCTGGCGCTGCCGCTGGTCGCTGTCGTCACCCGCCTGGTCCGGGCCGGGATGATCGAAGTGCTGCGGTCCAACTTCATCCGCACGGCGCGCGCCAAGGGACTGTCTCAACGCCGCATCCTGCTGCGCCATGCCCTGCCCGCCGCCGTCCTGCCGCTCGTCAGCTATCTTGGCCCGGCCTGCGCAGGACTGCTGACGGGCTCACTGGTGGTGGAGCAGATCTTTTCACTGCCGGGGCTGGGCAGATACTTCGTCACCAGCGCGCTGCAACGTGATTACACCGTCGTGATGGGCACGGTGATCCTCTACTCGGCGCTGATCCTGACGCTCAATCTGGTGTCTGACCTGATCTATGCGCTGCTCGATCCCCGCGGCCGGCTGCCGTGCCCGGGACGGCGCCCCATCTCGGCCCGAATCCGCCCACCGCCGCGGCCGGCCCGGCCGGCTCGGTCTCGCCTGAAACCACCGAACTGCTGCCGGCGGCGCCCGCATCGACGGGCCAGCCAGGCGGGCGCAGCTTGTGGGACGATGCGCGGCGGCGGCTGTTTCGCAACCGTGCGGCGGTGGCCAGCCTGATCCTGTTGGCAGTGCTGGTCGTGGCGGCGGCGGTGGGGCCGTGGTTGTCGCCGTTTGCCTATGACGATCTGAACAAGGATCGGATCTGGTCGATGCCGCTGGCTTATGGGCATGTGCTGGGCACCGATGCGCTGGGCCGCGATCTGCTGTCGCGGCTGTTGCTGGGGCTGCGCGTGTCGCTGACCGTGGGGGTGGTCGCCACCGTGGTTTCGCTGGTCATCGGCATCGCTTATGGCGCCACCGCAGGCTATCTCGGCGGGCGCATCGACGACCGGCTGCTACAACGCCACCGGAGCACTGGACGGGTCGTGTGGTGACCTGGTGGCCGCCAGCGGCTACGGCCTGGCCGTACTGGACGGTACCGCCCAGAGCGGCAAGC
>CAXTOI010000440.1:1329-3437 GCA_964245645.1 uncultured Novosphingobium sp.
CTTATGGCGCCACCGCAGGCTATCTCGGCGGGCGCATCGACGAGGTGATGATGCGCATCGTCGATATCCTCTATTCGCTGCCGTTCATCTTCTTCGTGATCCTGCTGATGGTCACCTTCGGCAAGAACTTCATCCTGCTGTTCGTGGCGATCGGCGCGGTCGAGTGGCTGACCATGGCGCGGATCGTGCGCGGCCAGACGATTTCGCTCAAGCAAAAGGACTTCATCGAGGCCGCACGCGCCGCCGGGCTGACCAGCGGCGCCATCATCCGCCGCCATATCGCGCCCAATCTGCTGGGGCCGGTGGTGGTCTATGTCACGCTGACGATCCCCGGCGTGATCCTGGCGGAAAGCTTTCTCTCGTTTCTCGGGCTGGGCGTGCAGGAGCCGATGACATCGCTGGGCACGCTGATCAGCGAAGGCGCGCGCGATATGGAACTGGCGCCGTGGCTATTGATCTGGCCGGGCGTGGTGATGGCGCTGACGCTGATGGCGTTCAATTTCCTGGGTGACGGGCTGCGCGATGCCATCGATCCTAAAGACCGCTGACGGCATGCCGATCCGCTTGAGTCTCCAGCGTGCCGTGGCGGCGCTGCTGCTGGCGTTCGCGGTGGCCGGCTGCGGCGGCGGCGGCGGTCGCGCGCCTTGCCCGGCCGGGTTGCGCTGCCTGGAGGCCGGTAATGCCGCCGAGCCGCAGACGCTCGATCCCGACAAGTCGCAGGACGTCTGGGAAGCCAATATCCAGTACGATCTGTTCGTCGGGCTGACGCAATGGAACGCTCATGGCGAAGTCGTCCCTGGCATGGCAACCTCGTGGGATATTTCGCCCGACGGGCTGACCTGGACCTTCCATCTGCGCGACGCGCAATGGTCGGACGGGGTGCCGGTCACCGCCGGAGATTTCGTTTACGGGCTGCAGCGCCTCGAGAACCCGGCAACAGCTTCGGTCTATGCTTATCTGCTGTATCTGATCAGCAATGCCAGGGAAATCAACGAGGGCAAGGCAGCGCCAGAGACCATCGGCGCGCGCGAGCTCGACCCGCATACGCTGCAACTGACGCTCACCCATCCCGCGCCTTATCTGCCGCTGCTCCTGGTGCATCAATCGGCGATGCCGATACCGGCGCATGTCGTGACGCGATGGGGCAATGCCTGGATGGACCCGGCGCATATCGTTTCGAACGGGCCGTATATATTGAAGGCCTGGCTGCTGGGCCAGCGCGTGATCCTGGCGCGTAATCCGCGCTTCTGGGAAAATAGCGCAACCTGCTTCGACCAGATCAGCTATTATCCCACGAGCGACCTGGTCACCGCCGAACGTCGGGTCGAAAGCGGCGAATTCGATCTTGGCTACACATTCACTTCGGCTCGCGTTCGCTATCTGCGCAAGCGGATGCCGGCCTATGTGCACGCGGTGCCGTATCTGGCAAACTGGTACCTGTCGATGAACCAGCGCAATCCCAAACTGCGGGACCGGCGCGTACGCTTGGCGCTATCGCTTGGCATCGACCGTGAATTTATCGCCCGCAAGCTGACTCAAGCCGGGTCGCAGCCGCTATATGGTTTCACCCCGCCCGGCATGGCCGCATACCGGCCGCCAACCCCTCCGATCTGGTCGAACTGGCCGTTTGTTCAACGGCAGGCAGCCGCGCGTGCCTTGCTGCGCCAGGCTGGCTACGGGCCTGGTCACCCATTGCAACTGGACTTCAAATATGGCCAATCCG
The DNA here is from genome assembly GCA_964245645.1 of uncultured Novosphingobium sp. Classification (GTDB taxonomy): domain Bacteria; phylum Pseudomonadota; class Alphaproteobacteria; order Sphingomonadales; family Sphingomonadaceae; genus Novosphingobium. The sequence continues at coordinate 3,053 of CAXTOI010000440.1, forward strand.
ACAAGGTGCAGACTGCGGCAATGCAAGCTGACTGGCGTGCGATCGGCCTCGACATCACCTTGTCGCCCGAGGAACGCAAATCCTTTACGCCGATCTCAACGCGGGCAATTTCGAGATCGCCTGGGACGGCTGGGCGATGGATTACGACGATCCGATGACCTTCCTGGAACTGCTCGACAGCCAGTCCGGCCCTCAGAACCATAACCATTATATCAGCCCGACCTACGATGCACTGCTGACCCTGGCCGATCATACGCGGGATTTGAACGCGCGCGCGAAAATCCTCGCTCAAGCCGAAAGCCTGGCCATTGCCGATGTCGCGGTGGCGCCGATCATGACCGACAGCGCGCGCAACCTGGTAAATCCGGATATAACCGGTTGGGTC
>CAXTOI010000441.1:0-3434 GCA_964245645.1 uncultured Novosphingobium sp.
GTCCACGACTGGCGCGTGTCGCCGATACATGGCTGCTTCGATGGCCTGCCGCCGATGCTGGTCCTCGTCGGCACCGAGGAGGTGATGTATGACGATGCAGTCGGCATTGTGGCGCGGGCGACGGCGAGCGGGGTGGAGGCAAGTTTGGATATCGGTGACGGGATGCCCCACGTCTATCCAAGGTTCGCAGCGATCCTGCGCGATGGGCAGCACGCTATCGAACGTATCGCGCAGTTCATCGATGCGAAGAGTAGCAAACCAACGCTGGGCGCGCCGACTGAATAGAAGGGCCAAGTCATGTCTCTGAACGCCGCAGTGACCGGCGCCGGATTGTCGCAGATCGGGCGCAATACCGGGCGGCCGGCCATCCTTCACTTCAAGGAAGCGTTCCTTGAAGCCCTGGCACAATCAGGCCTGGGGCGGGAGGACATCGACGGGATCACCACTTTTCCGGGCAAAAGCGACAAATCGCCCGGCGTATCACCCCTCAGCATTGCCGATGTGCGTCACGCGCTGGGGTTGAAGACCCGCTGGCATTCGTCCAGCAACGAAGGGCCGGCGCAGTTGTCGCCACTGATGATTGCGGCCATGGCGGTCAGCACCGGGCAGGCACGACACGTTGTTTGTTTCCGCGCGCTCACCGAGTCGTCGTCGCAATCGCAATCGCAGCGCGCGGGCGTGTATGTTGAAGAAGAGATTAGCGACTGGCCATCTTGGTTGCTTCCTGCTGGTGCGATCAGTCCGGTGAACTGGGTCGCCCCTTACGCCACGCGTTATTTCCACGAATTCGGCATGACGCGAGAAGATCTTGGGACATTGGTCATAGCGCAGCGGGATAATGCGCAACTCAACGACCGAGCCGTATTTTACGGCAAGCCTTTGACCATGAGTGATTATCTAAGTTCCCGGATGATCAGCACGCCGCTGTGCCTCTACGATTGCGACCTTCCGATCGATGGCGCGTGCGTCATCATCATCTCGGCACTGGAGTGCGCACGCAATTTGCGGACGCGTCCGCTGCGCATCGAGGCCATGGGTTCGGCCTATAGTGGCCGCGACACTTGGGATCAGCATCCGGACTTTACCCGCAACGCCGCGCATGATGCAGCTGCCGACATGTGGAGCCGGACCGATCTGAAACCGGCTGACATCGACGTTTTGGCGCTTTACGACGGGTTCAGCATCTTTATGCCGCTCTGGTTGGAAGCGTTTGGTTTTTGCGGCCATGGCGAGGCGCGCGATTTCATCCGTGACGGGCATACGCGCCTGGGAAGCCGCTTTCCCGTCAATACCGACGGCGGCCAGCTTTCGGTCGGACGCTTGCATGGCTTTGGCCTTGTCTTCGAAGCCTGCCTCCAATTATGGGGCGCCGCCGGCAATCGCCAAGTGCCGGATGCACGTGCAGCAGTCTGCGGCGTAGGGGGCGGTCCGTTGGCCGGAGCGGTGCTGTTGGTCGCCGAATAGGCCTGGCGCCAAAAGCGGGCGCCGGTTTTGGCAGGACGCTCGCATACGGCAAGCAGGCTGCGGAAGAGCTTCCCCTCTCGCAAGCGGGAGGGGTTTAGGGGCAGGCACTTCTGCTAAAGTTCGTTGTTCCCGGCGTCGCGCCCAGCCCGACCCACCTCCAATTCATCCCGCAAGCGGGAGTGGAGCATGTCCGTCCGCTACATACGCGATTGCGTTGCGATTTTTGGGCTTTCGGCTTTACAGCCAAGCAAGGTCATGACAGAATGATCGTTCATAAACATTTATTGGAGAGCCAGCATGCAAGCCGAGGAACTCATCATAGCGAGCGTCGACGATCATATCGTTGAGCCTCCGACCATGTTCGAACAGCACCTTACGGTCGCGCAGAAGTCGTTTGCGCCCAAGGTGCTTAAAGATGAGAACGGTGCCGATTTTTGGCTTTTCGAAGGCCGGCGTGCCGGCAACATTGGGCTCAACGCCGTAGTTGGCCGGATGCGCGAGGAATATGGCTGCGAGCCGATCTCGTTTGATCAGATGCGCAAAGGCGCTTGGGATATCCACGCCCGCATCGAAGATATGAACGCCAATGGCATTCTTGCCTCGCTGAACTTCCCGAGTGTCGTGCGGTTTGAGGGGGAAATGTTTCACAGGTTCAGCAACAAGGCCAACGCATTGGTCCTGCTGAGGGCCTATAACGATTGGCACATCGATGAGTGGTGCGGATCGTACCCGGGGCGCAACATTCCGAATGCATTGGTGCCTTATTGGGATATCGCCGAGACGGTTAAAGAGGTGAAGAGGGTCGTCGGCAAAGGCTGTCATGCCATCTCTTTCAGCGACAATCCGTCGCTTCGCGGCCAACCCAGCATCCATTCGGAGCATTGGGATCCATTGTGGAAAGTCTGTGCCGAGAACGAGGTCGTGATCAATATCCACATCGGGTCTGGTGCTGCGGCGCCGCATGCTTCCATGGCGTCTCCGATCGACGCGTGGATCGTGACGATGCCGATTTCGATCGTCAACTCGGCGGCTGACTGGCTGTTCATGAAGGCGTTGCAGCGTTACCCGCTCAAAATCGCCCTCAGCGAAGGCGGTATTGGCTGGATCCCCTATTTTCTCGAGCGATCAGATTTTACTTACGAGCATCATCGTGCCTGGACATATGCGGATTTCGGCAAGAAGAAGCCGAGCGAGGTGTTCCGGGAGCACTTCCTCACCTGCTTTATCGATGATCGCTTCGGGTTGAAGAATCTGGATGAAATCGGCGAGGACAATGTTGCTTATGAATGTGACTATCCGCATTCCGATAGTGTCTGGCCGGGGTCTCCGGAACTTCTACTCGCTCAGTTGCATGGCATGTCCGAACGCAAGATCAACAAAGTCACGCACGAGAATGCACTAAGTATCTACAAGTTCGATGCTTTTGCGAAATTGGGCGGCCGCGAAAACTGTACGGTGGGAGCGCTTCGGAAGTTGGCCGCTCATGTTGACACAGCGCCAGTGTCGTTCGGCGGACCCGCGCCGCTTCAACCTGGTGAGGTAAGGCGTCCGGTTACGTCTGGCGATATCACCAAGATGTTTGAAGTGGTTGGGATGACCGATGGCGAGTTGGTTGAAGGCGTGCTCGTTGATGCGGAGTAAGCGGCAACAGTCTTGATAGCGGGGTTCGGTTGCGAGAAGATCTTGCGCTTCGCGTTTGACCAGATGCCTGTGCCATGTCGTTCGGGTGCGAGCTATGGGTGGGTCACTAAGCTGGCCGATCTTTAAGCGGCGGACAACACTGATATGCCCAGTTGGAGCCGCGGTTGTATCTTGGTCAGCCGGCTCGCGTCGTGTGCAGGCAGCCTGGTGGATCAGGTTTACGTCGGACGTTGTCTCGTACGGCGTCGCGTAGTCCGCCTGCGTCCTAAATTCACCGATCGTGTCCCAAGGCGTGGTGTAGCTTGTTGGGGCCACCGCGATTTTCGGCG
>CAXTOI010000442.1:0-3426 GCA_964245645.1 uncultured Novosphingobium sp.
GGGAAGACCACTGCGGTGGCGCCGGCGTTGCTCGCCGAGCCATGGTGTACGGGCAACGTCATCCTGCTCAGCCCGCGCCGGGTTGCTGCACGCGCCGCTGCCGAGCGCATGGCCGACACGCTGGGCGAACAACCGGGCGAAACCGTGGGCTATCTCACCCGGCTCGATAGCAGACGCTCGGCCCATACCCGCATTCTGGTGATGACCGAGGCGATCTTCGTGTCCACCATCCTGGCCGATCCGGAGCTGGCGGGCATATCCGCGGTGCTGTTCGACGAGGCGCATGAACGCCATCTCGACTGCGATCTGGGTCTGGCGCTGGCGATCGAAAGCCGCGCGGTGCTGCGCCAGGATCTGCGGCTGGTGGTGATGTCGGCGACTATCGATGGCGCGCGTTTTGCGCGGTTGCTCGGTGATGCGGCGGTTATCGCCAGCGAAGGCAAGGCTTATCCGCTGGCGATCCGCTGGCTCGCTGCGCGCGCCGAATTGCGCATCGAGGATGCCATGGCCGCCGCTATCCAGACCGCATGGCGCGAGGAAATTGGCGATATCCTTGCCTTCCTGCCCGGCGTCGGCGAAATCCAGCGCACCGCCGAGCGGCTTGCAGAGCGTTTGCCCGGTGCGCTCGTGCTGCCGTTGCATGGCCAGTGCGAACCTGCCGACCAGCGCGCTGCGATCCGCCGCGACCACCAAGGCCGCCGCCGGATCGTGCTCGCCACCGCCATTGCCGAAACTTCGCTGACGCTGGACGGGGTGAGCGTCGTGGTCGATGCCGGCCTGTCGCGGCATGCCGAATTCGACAAGGCGGCAGGGGTTACGCGTCTGGTCACCCGGCGGGCCAGCCAGGCAGCGGCGGCGCAACGCGCAGGCCGTGCAGCGCGGCAAGGGCCTGGCGTGGCTTATCGCTTGTGGGAAGAGGCTGCGCATCCGGGCCGACCCGCATTCGCCGCGCCCGAAATGCTCACCGCCGATCTCGCCTCGCTGGCGCTGGTGCTGGCGCAATGGGGCGCCGGCGACGGGGCCGCGATGGCCTGGATCGACCCGCCCCCTGTCGCAGCGATGGCAGCCGCGCATGCCAAGCTGGCCGCTTTGGGCGCAACCGGTTCGGTCCGCCGCATCACCCCGCACGGCCGGGCCATGGCGGCGTTGCCGATGGCGCCGGAACCCGCGCATATGCTGCTATATGGCGCCGCGCGCGGGGCGGGCGAGACAGCGGCGCGGCTGGCGCTGCTGCTGCAGGAGCGCGGGCTGGGCGGGCGCGGCGAAGATTTGTCGGTGCGGCTCGAGCGCTGGCAGTCGGACCGTGGCGCCCGCGCCGAAGCCTCGCGCCAGATGGCCTGGCGCTGGGCAAAACGCGCAGGCGAACTTGCTCCGGCCATCGCAGGTGGCGAAGCGCCGCCCATCGGCGTGCTGTTGGCCGAAGCGTTTCCCGACAATCTGGCCAGGCGGCGCAGCCCCTCAGGCGATGAATGGCTGACCGCCGGGGGCAGGGGCCTGCGGCTCGACCTCGCCGCGCCGCTCGCTCGCGCCGAGTTTCTGGCAGTGGGCGAAGCGCAAGGCGAAGCGAAGGGCGCGCGCATCACCGGCGCTGTCGCCTTGACCGAGACCGAAGTGCTGCGCTGGCTGCCGCATCGTATCGCGCGGCGGTCCGTGCTGCGCTGGCTTGACGGTGAACGCCGCGTCGAGGCGCTGCTGGAGCAAAGGCTCGGCGCGATCGCGCTCTCGCGCGGCCCCGATCCGTCGCCCGACCGAGCGGCCATCGCTACGCTGATCTGCGGCAAATTGCGCGAGGCGGGGCTGGACCTGCTGCCATGGACCGATGCCAGTCGATCGCTGCTGCGCCGCGCGCGCCACGCCGGCCTGGCTGAACTGTCCGATGCCACCCTGCGTGCTTCGCTGGAAGACTGGCTGACGCCGCTGCTCGACCGCCGGATCGATGCGATCGATCAGGCCGCACTGCATCGCGCGCTCACCGACCGGCTGGACAGGAACGCCCGCCAGCAACTCGACCACCTCGCCCCCGCCAGCTTCGCCAGCCCGGCCGGATCGCATCATGCCATCGACTATGACGACCCCGGTGGCCCTAGCGTGGAAGTTCGGGTGCAGGCGCTGTTCGGGCTCGACCGCCATCCCGGCTTCGGCGAGCCGGCGCAGCCGCTGCTGCTCAAGCTGACCTCGCCGGGCGGAAGCGCGATCCAGACCACCCGCGATTTGCCCGCGTTCTGGCGCGGTAGCTGGCGCGACGTGCAACGCGACATGAAAGGGCGCTATCCCCGCCACCGCTGGCCTGACGAACCCTGGCGCGAAGACCCCAGCCTGAAGACGAAAAACGCGTTCGAAGGACGCAAGCGAAAGTAAACCCACCGCTTGCGGTATGCATCGCCCGTTGTCATGGACTGGAGCGTGATGCGAGAAAGTGGATACCGGTTTTCGCGATTGGAGCTTCACCAAGATGACACCCTCGTCGGCCCGGGCTTGACCCGGGCTCGGGCTTCTTTCTTTGCTTGTCGGTGCAGAAAGGCAGCCCTGGCCCGGCTCAAGGCTGGGCTGACGGGATATTTCAGGCACCCTCTGATCGATAACGCACTTGATCAGAGCATCCCTGGCCTTCGCAGGAGACGATCATGTCGCTACGCCCGTTCCACCTGGCCTTTCCGGTTCATGATCTGGCGGCGGCGCGCATATTCTGGGGGGATACGATTGGCTGCCCCGAAGGGCGCAGTTCAAGCGAATGGATCGACTTCGACTTTTACGGTCACCAGATCGTCACGCACCTTGTACCCGGCTCGGTCGCCCCCGACGCCGGCAGCAATGCGGTCGACGGCCACCATGTTCCGGTGCCGCATTTCGGCATCGTGCTGGAGATGAACGACTGGCAGGCACTCGCCGACCGGCTCATCGCCGCCGGCATCCGCTTCGATATCGCGCCTTATGTGCGCTTCCGGGGAGAGCCCGGCGAGCAGGCAACGATGTTCTTCCGCGATCCGAGCGGCAATGCGGTTGAAATGAAGGCGTTCAACGATCTGGCCCAGCTTTTTGCCAGGTGACCTCACCCAGCCATGTCGAACACCACGATGACCGCGACGAAAGCCGCATAAAGTAGCCCCATTGCCGCCAGCAGCCGACGCGACACGGCGCCCCGCCGGAAGGCCACGAACATGATCACGATCGCCAGCATGGTCACACCCGCGCCGGCCAGCAGCGGTGTGCTCAGCAACCAGGGCGTAAAGATCAGCCCCAGCGCGCTCGGGATCGTCGCCTGGATCATCATGGCGCCGGAAATATTGGCCAGGGCGAGCCGATACTTACCCTGCCGCACCCAGATGATCGCGTTCATGGTTTCGGGCAGTTCGGTAGCGATCGGGCTGAACAGCAGCGCCAGCAGCTGCGGTTTGAGCCCGAGCGCCGGTCCGAGCACCTCAAGCT
>CAXTOI010000443.1:0-3424 GCA_964245645.1 uncultured Novosphingobium sp.
GTGGGTGGCGATGGAGGATATCGCTGCCGACGAAGAGCATATTTTATATGTCCCTGGCTCGCAAAAATTTAAAATACTGGATAATGCGTTGATTGGTCGGCGCGGCGCGGGGCAGGCGATCGACGTGGTGCAAGAGCCGTTTCATGAGGCATGGTATGCGCTGCTGGCCGAGCATCCGCGCCCGACCGAGCAATTCTTCGCACGCAAGGGGCAAGCGCTGATCTGGAGCGCGAACCTGCTCCATGGCGGCAGCACTCAGGCCGATCCGCGGTTGACCCGCTGGTCCCAGGTTACCCATTATTATTTCGACGACTGCATCTATTACACCCCGGCCCTGTCGGACGAATTTTTGGGGCGGCTCGCGCTCCGCCGGCTGGTCGATATCGCCGACGGTGCGCCAAAGCCCAATCTTTACCTTGGCGAGGAAATCCTGCCGCCCCCGCGCGCGGTGTCCAGTGCCAGGAGGTCGCCGATCGCGCGCTTCGGCAGGCGCATCACGCGCGCATTTCGGCAGCGCAAGACGCAACGCCAGCTCGAACTTGCCGAATGAAGGTCAGGCGGTTTCCTACCGTCCGTCGTATCCGGCAGTACGTGACGCCGCACGGCCACGTCGATGCACTGACCGGCACCCACGTCGCGGGATGGGTTCTGGGGCCTAGTCCGCTGGCGGTGGAGGCTTGGCTGGACGATCGCTGCATTGCCCATGCGCATCCGGGGATCGCCCGCCCCGACGTGGCCCATGCCTTCCCCGCCCAAACAGGCGCTGCCACCAGCGGCTTTTCGCTGGATCTGCCGACCGGCGCATTGGCCGCCGATAGCCTGGGCGAGTTGCGGATCATCGCCCGCCCCATACGACGCTGGCTGCCGGGCGCGACGATCGGATCGTTCCAGATCGCCGGCGACGGCCTGGAACACAGGCTTCGTGAGGCCGGCGGCAGCGGCATTTCCGGCCCCTTCCCCAAACCGATCATCGACGCCATCGCCGCAGTCTGGCCCGAAGACGCGGCCGATCTCAACTCGGTGGCGGGGCAGGCGCGCTTCGCCGCGCGGCTGGCCCGTATCATCCGCACGCCGGGCCTTAACGCGATCCCTGTTTTCGCGAGCTATATCCGCTACCTCACGCAGACATGGGCGCATTGCCGGTTTGTCGAACGCCATTTTCCGGTCACTAACCGCTTTGCGCAGGCCGGCGCTGCCGACTTCCATTGCAAACCCAATTCTGTGCGCGAATTGTTCGCGATCATCCACCAACTCTATGTGTTGCAGTCATGGAGCGTGACGGGCGATTTTGCCGAGTTCGGCTGCTTCAAGGGCTATAGTTCGGCCATGCTCAGCTTTGCCTGTGCGCAACTGGGCCTGACCATGCATATCTTTGATTCGTTCGAGGGACTGCCTGAGGCGCCGGGTTCCGGGTACGAGGCAGGGCAATATGCCGGCAGCCTCGACGAAGTATGCGACCATGTTACGCGGTTCGGCGCTGTGGAATGCGTCCGGTTTCATCGTGGCTTTTTCGCCGATACCTTCCGCGACTGGCGCCCACCGCCGCTGATGTGCCTGTGGATGGATGTCGATCTCGCGGTATCGGCGCATGACCTGATGGTCGTGGCCGATGCTCTCGACCCGCGCGCCAGCCTGTTCAGCCACGAATGCACCCCCGGCATCTTCCAGGGCGACGAGATCGTTTCCCCGCCCTCACCCGACAATCCGATATCACCGATGCTGATGCGCCATGACCAACTCGGCCGACCCCTGACCGGGCGGTATATCGCGGGCTATACCGGCGGCTTCTGGCCGCGCGACTGCGGCACTGCGATCGTCGATACGGATGTGCTGTGGAGTTTGCTAAAGGTCCTGGCCTAGCGCCTTAATCACACGACAAGCGACGTACCGGTCGCGCAGAGAGCAGCGACCCCGTTACTCCCCGCGCAGCAAATCCTTGAACCGGCGCGGTTGCGATCGCAGATACTGGCTTGGCGCGATCACTTGCGCGCCCAGCTCGGCTGCGGCATGCCACGGCCAGCGCGGATCGTACAGCATGGCCCGCGCCAGTGCGATCATGTCGGCATCGCCGGTACTCACGATCGCTTCGGCATGTTCGGGCTCGGTGATCAGCCCGACGGCCACGACCGATATGCCGACGGCTTGCTTCACCGCCCGCGCCAGCGGCACTTGATAGCCCGGCACGGCAGGAATAGCCTGTCGCGGGTCGAGCCCTCCGCTCGATACATGAATAGCCGAACAGCCGCCCGCTTCGAGCGCCTGCGCAAATGCCACCGTCTGCTCAACATCCCATCCGCCCGCTACCCAGTCGGTCCCGGATACGCGCATTGTCACCGGCTTGTCCGCGGCAAAAACCCGGCGGACCGCATCGAATACTTCAAGCGGAAACCGCATCCGGTTCTCCAGGCTGCCGCCATACTCGTCGGTCCGCCGGTTGGACAGCGGCGAGAGGAACTGATGCAGCAGATAGCCATGCGCGCCATGCACTTGCACCGCATCGAGCCCCAGCCGATCGGCGCGCCGGGCGGCATCGGCAAAGGCATCGCGAATGCGCTTCAAGCCCGTCCGATCCAGCGCCACCGGTGCATTATCGCTGGCAGCAAAACCCACCGCAGAAGGCGCATCGGTCTGCCAGCCATTTTCAGCCGAGGGCGCGATCTGTGCGCCGCCATGCCATGGCAGTTCGGTTGAAGACTTGCGCCCGGCATGGGCGAGCTGGATCGCGATCGGCATCGACGAATTGCGGCGGATGCCCTTCAACGTCCGCGCCATCGACGCCTCGGTCGCATCGTCATACAAACCGACATCGCCATATGTGATGCGCCCCTCGGGCAACACCGCCGACGCTTCGATCGTCAACAGCGCCGCACCCGACAGCGCCAGATGGCCAAGATGGATCAGGTGCCAATCGGTCATGCAACCATCGACTGCGGAATATTGGCACATCGGCGCGATGATGATGCGATTGGCCAGCGCCAGCCCGCCGACGGTGATCGGCTCGAACAATTTGGGTCCGCTCATCATGTATCTCTCAATGCATCGTAGTCGGGCCTGGACCGTGAGCAGGGTTCGACATCACTCCCACTCGATTGTTTTCTGGAGGGAAAACCATTGTATTTCAAAGAAAAGATCCAGGCGGTGTCATCGGATACCGTCATAATTACCGTCGAACTTGAACCTAGGCCCAAACATGCGCCAGGGTATCCGGTACTATCCGGAAACACGCGTAATGCCGTTGGCAGCCTTAGCTAGGCCGCAGGCTTTCGACAACACTGCATGTTCGACCGTGACCTATTATTGGCGTCGAACGCTTCGACGTCAATAATAGCACTGAGCCTTCTCAAGAGCATCGCGAAGTGGGAAATCGGGCTTCCATGCGCCGGCTCAAGAAGCTGGGCTTGCCTGTCTTGCCGCAATGCCGATC
>CAXTOI010000444.1:0-550 GCA_964245645.1 uncultured Novosphingobium sp.
CCCCCAACCCCTCCCGCAAGCGGGAGGGGAGAAAATCCATCTGTTCGCCATGCGATTGCACTGCTTCGCGCTCCCCGGCATCTTGCGGCTTATAATCCAAGGGGCAAATGCCCGATCCCCGGGGGATCGTCACTCGATGCATGCTGTAATTCGCGTTCGAGAGCAGTATGCCGAACGAACAGAACCAATATCAGTGCCAGTGCGGTCAGCGCGCCGATCAGGGCCCAGGCATCATTGATCGCCTGCACCAGCGCCGCTTTCTCAACCAACGGCCGCACCATTTCGGTGGTAAAATCATCGGGAGGCTGGCCCAATTGCTCCAGAAACGCGCTGCGCGGAATGCCGATGCTCACGGCGGTAGCGACATCGCCGGCCTTCAGCCGATCGGCGATGCGCGCGGCGTGGATCGGGGCGCGGGTGAAGATGGTGGTGTCGATCAGGGCCAGGCCGACGGCACCGCCCAGGTTGCGCATCAGGTTGAACAGGCCGCTGGCATCGGCGATCTGGCGTGCGGGAAGCTGACCCAATGCCCAGCGCGTCGGGGCGAGGC
>CAXTOI010000444.1:560-3413 GCA_964245645.1 uncultured Novosphingobium sp.
ACATGATCGCGCTACCGCGCAGGATCTGTGGAAGCGCCATTGCGGCGGCGTCGGTGTCGATGGTCTGCCGCGCGCTGAGCAACAGGCCGGCGGCGAACAGGGCAAAACCCAGGAAAGTCACGATTTTCGGGTTGATCCGGCGCTCCAGGGTGACGGCCAGGGGGGCGGACAGAAGTTGCGCTACGCCGGTTACCAGCATGATCTGGCCGATACGCAGCGCACCGTGCTCGCGCACCAATCCGAGGAAGAACGGCATCAGATAGGTCGAGCCGAACAAGGCTATGCCCAGGATGAAGCTGAGCACGCAGCCGATGGTGAAATTGCGGTTGGCATAGCAGCTCAGATCCACCAACGGGTGCCGTGCGGTCCTCGTTCTGGCGACGAACAGCACCGTGGCGGCGACGAAAACCGCCATCTCCGCAACGATTTGCGGCGAATTGTAGCTGAGCCGGGGCGCATCCTTGAGCCCCAATTCCAATGCCGTCAGCCCGACCGCCAGCGCGACCAGTGCCAGCACGTCGATCGGGCGGGCAGAGCGCCGATCGGCCTGCTCGCAGCGCAACGCGAAGGTGCCGGCGAGCATCGCGGCGATACCCGGCACGATGTTGATGCGGAACAGCCAATGCCATGACCAGGTCTGGGTGAGCCAGCCGCCGACGATCGGGCCGACCGTGGGCGCCAGGACCGCGGCGACCCCGGCGATGGTAGTGGCCAGGCCTTGCCGCTGAGCCGGGATCAGCAGGAACACCGAGGAGAATACCGAAGGGATCAGCGTGCCGCCGGCGAAACCCTGAACGATGCGCCAGGCGATCAGGCTGTGAAAGCTCTCGCTTTGCGCGCAGCCGGCAGATGCGATCGTGAAGATCGTGATCGCCGCGACGAACAGCCAGCGCATGCCGAGCAGGCCGGTGAGATAGCCGGTGAGCGGAATGGCGACGATCTCGGCGGTGAGGTATGCGGTCTGGATCCAGATCATCTGGTCGGTGGCGATGCCGAGCGCGTGCTGGATCGTCGGCAGCGAGGTCGCGACGACCTGGATATCGAGAATGGCCATGAACATGCCCGCGCACATGACGAGGAAGCCGAGCCATGGCGTGCGCGGAGCAGAGGGTGGTGGAGCGCGGCTGGTCATGGCAAGGGTCCGGCAAATTGCGGGCGGTAAAGGTAATTCGACGAAGGCGCAGGAACATGCATCGTATAGCCTCGTTACCCGTACACCCGAAAGCGATCCGGAACATCCGGCCTAAATCGCTCGGCGCCTGGATCGCACGACTCAAGGACCCGGCCACTGCACTCTCACTGCCGCCCGGATCTGCCGGATGGCCAGAATGGATGGCTATGACGCAACCGGTAACGATACTTTCGCTTGCAACCAAGACCCCTCCCCACGTGCTCCGCCAGGAAACGGCATTGGAAATCGGGCGCGAGGTGATGGGACCGGCGTTCGAGGATTTCGAGCGGATGACGGCGGTCTATGTCAATTCCGGCGTGGAAGTTCGGCAATTGGCGCGGCCGGCGGACTGGTATCGGCGCGGGCACAGCTTTCCCGAAAGAACTGCGGCCTATCTGGAAGTGGCGAGCGAGCTGTTCGTCGAGGCGGCCACGCAGGCGCTGGCCGATGCAGGGCTCGATGGCAGCGATGTCGATACCATCGTGACGGTGTCTTCGACCGGGATCGCCACGCCCAGCCTGGAGGCACGGGTGATGGGGCGGATGGGGTTTCGCCATGACGTGAGCCGGGTGCCGGTGTTCGGGCTGGGCTGCGCCGGCGGGGTGACCGGACTGGGACTGGCCGGCAAGCTGGCGCGGGCAACGCCCGGCTCGACGGTCCTGTTCGTGACCGTGGAACTGTGCAGCCTGACGCTGCGCACCGAGAACGTCGACAAGGCCGACATCATCACCACCGCGCTGTTCGGCGATGGCGCTGCGGCCTGCGTGGTGCGCGTCGGCGACGAGGGCTTTGTCCAGATCGCGGGCAGCGGCGAGACGATCTGGCCGAACACGCTCGACATCATGGGCTGGAAGATGGAGCCGGACGGGCTGGGCGTGGTGCTCAATCGCGCAATTCCGGCGTTCGCGCGGCGGCATATGCGCGGGGCGATGACGGCGATGCTGGAGCGCGAGGGACTGCGGCTGGAGGATGTCGATCGGTTCATCTGCCATCCCGGCGGGGCCAAGGTGGTCGATGCGCTGGAACAGGCGTTGTCGCTGGGGCAGGGTTCGCTGGATCACGAGCGCGAGGTGCTGCGGCTGCACGGCAATATGTCGGCGCCGACCGCGCTGTTCGTGCTCGACCGCATCCGCGCGCGCGAATTGCCGCCGCTGTCGGTACTGACGGCGCTGGGGCCGGGGTTTACCGCCAGCACGGTTACGCTGCACCAGGCGGCATGATGCTGGGTTACCTGATCATGGCGCTGGTGACGGTGCAGCGGCTGGCCGAATTGGTCATTGCCCGGCGCAACACGGCCGGATTGATAGCGCGCGGGGCGGTCGAGATCGGGCGGCAGCATTACCCGGTGATGGTGGGTTTGCATGCGGCTTGGCTGATTGTGTTGTGGGCGATGGTGGGGGGAAGGCCGGTCAGCCTGCCGCTGCTGGGCGTGTTCGTGGTGTTGCAGCTATTGCGGATCTGGGTGCTGGCGACGCTGGGCGGGCGGTGGACGACGCGGATCATCGTGCTGCCGGGAGCGCCGCTGGTGAGGGGTGGGCCGTTTCGGTGGCTGCGGCATCCCAATTATACCGTGGTGGTGGGCGAGATCGCGGTGTTGCCGCTGGTGTTCGGATTGGTTGGCGTGGCGGTGGTGTTCTCGGTGCTGAATGCGGCGATGTTGTGGGTGCGGATCGGGACCGAGT
>CAXTOI010000445.1:0-1332 GCA_964245645.1 uncultured Novosphingobium sp.
GGCTGAGCAGCACCGCCGCCTCCCCCAGCCCGCGCACCCCCGCCAGGCTCAGTGACACCGGCTCGTCCGCCTGCGACGCCAGCCGCACTGCGACATCGCCCGCGCTGGCCGACCCCTGCGCATAGCGGCGAACCGCATCTGCCATCGCCGCCTTGTCCTCGCGCACCACCAGATCGGTGGGATAAAGCGGCGGCGCTTCGCCATCGCGCCCTGCCGCGCGCATGAAGGCCGGATTGGCGAACAGCAGCCGACCGTCGCGGTCGGCCATCGCCAGCCCGAGCGGCAGTTGGCCCAGCAATGCTTCCAGATGCGGTGCGGCTGCCGAGCGCCTGTCGCCACCAACCCCCGTTCCCGGATCGACCAGCAGCATCAGCGAAGGCACGGTCTCGGGATCGACGCGCGGCATCAGGTCGGGATCGGCCAGGGGCAGGTAATACAGGGTGACCGGCGCGGCGCGCGCTTCATCGCGAGCCCAGTACAAGCGGTCGTCGTCATCCTGTGCGAGCTGCGCGACGAAGTCCTGCCCGGCCATCATTGCTTGTGGATTGCCCGTGGCGCGTTCGCCGAAGCCCTCGGTGCCGATGCGGATCAGCCCATCGGGATCGACGATCGCAGCGGCAAAGCCGGCAGCCGCCAGCAAGCGGCCCAGCTTGCCATCGAGATGCCGCACCAGTTCCGCCACCGGGTCGATCACCGCCTGCGGGGTCAAGCGCCAGATCAGGAAATCCTCGCCGCGGCCGGCCCGCTCAGCCTCTGCGGTCCAGCCGCCGACGCTGTGTTCATCAGGCGCGCCGCCGCTGCGTTGCAGCCCCTCGGCACGGCCCAGGCCATCGCGCCACGCGGTTCGTGCGGCACCGTTCAGCGCATCCAGCGACGCTGGTTCGACCTGCAGGCGCGGCGGGGCATGTTCGGCGCCGAACCATGCCTCGAACGCGGCATTGGCGCAGACCAGCCGTCCGGCGCGGTCGGTAACCGCCACCGCACAATCGGGCCGCGCGATCGCGACTACGGTCACCGACCAGTCGGGCTCGGCCAGTTCGGGCAGCGCGACGGGCTTCCGGCGCAGCGCACTGGCGCGGGCCAGCGCCGCCAGCACCAGCAATCCGCCGGCAAAGCCCGCCACCACCAGCGGCTGGCGCGTGACCAGCCACACCAGACCCAGGCTGACGACCAGTGCCGCGCCAACGAACACCCAGTCCAGGCCGGCCCAATCCAGCTTCGCTCGCCCAGGTGAGCGGGCAGTCTCGGCAAAAACGCCTGCGCTACCGGGGCTCATGCCGGAAGCTGGCCGCGCGCAACCGCGATGTTGCGCGCGCGCCATTTGCGGCCGAT
>CAXTOI010000445.1:1342-3408 GCA_964245645.1 uncultured Novosphingobium sp.
GGCTGTCGCCCAAAACCCGCCGCCCCCCCGGGGGCTCGCGCCGCACGGGGGCCGCCCCAACCCGGTTGGGGGCGCGCGCGCCATTTGCGGCCGATCCACCAGCGCCAGAAGATGCTCGAGCCAAGATATCCGAGCATCGACAATACCGAGGCGATCACGAACAGACCCAGGATGACGCTGGGCCCTCTTCCCTCCACCAGATGCACGAGGTGGGTTGCACGATGCAGCCAGTGGTGAGCGCCGTGATGGCCGAAACCGCCGATCGCCTGCGTGACCGGTTCACTGGCAGTGATGGCATCGACCCGGAGCAACAGCCCCCCGATTTTGACCGCGGCTGCCAATAGCGCGACATAAATCACCGGAAACCCGATGAAAGTCGCCAGCATTGCCGCAGGGATGTTGGCCCGAATGAATATTGCGATAAACGCCGCCACGACGAAATGGGCCAGGGGAATCATCACGCCGACGAACAGGCCGAGCGCCACGCCGCGTGGCACCGAGCGTCGCGTCAGCCGCCATAGTTCGGGCCGCAGCAGATGATGGGCAAAGGGCCGAACCCAGCGATTGTGTTCAAGCTGCTCGCGGCTTGGCACATGGCGCTGCATCCAGGCCAGCGCCGCCGCGCCTGCCCGGCTCACTGGAATTCCCGCATGATCCGCGCCTGGTCGCGTTTCCATTCGCGTTCCTTGGTCGTCGCGCGCTTGTCGGCGTCGTTCTTGCCCTTGGCCAGCGCCAGCTCGACCTTGGCCCGGCCCCGCGCGTTGAAATAGACCGACAGCGGCACCAGCGTCATGCCCTTGCGCTCCACCGCGCCGGTCAGCTTGGCGATCTGGCGCTCATGCAGCAGCAGCTTGCGCGGGCGCTTGGGCATATGGTTGAAACGGTTGCCGTGGCTGAATTCGGGCACATTGGCATTGACCAGCCACACCTGGCCATCGCGCACTTCGGCGTAGCTCTCGGCGATCGAGCCATCGCCGAAGCGCAGCGATTTGACCTCGGTCCCGGTCAGGCAGATGCCCGCTTCATAGGTCGAATCGATGAAATAATCGAACCGCGCGCGCCGATTTTCGGCGACGGTCTTGGTTTTCTGAAATTCTTCGGGTTTCGGTCTGGCCATGTCGTCTGCGCATGTAAGGGCTTAGCCGCTTTAGCGAAAGGGCCTTGCCAGGGTCTTGCGATCAACCGGGCGATAACGCTGGCCGGCGCATCGCTAAAGCCACGGGCGGAAACAGGAACGGAATTGCCGGTGAGCCACATCAGCCTGCCAACCTGGTTCATAGCTCAGCCGGCGAGTTGCATGGATATACAATCTGAGTTAGTATATCGTCGCAATTCCAGGAGGCCATCCATGCAAGTTGCCCGCTGGGGAAACTCGCTCGCACTTCGCCTGCCTGCATCGGTTGTAAAGGCGCTCGACCTGAAGGAAGGTGACGACATTACCGTCAACGTCGCTGGCGATCGACACTTGGAACTGGCGCGCAAGCCGTCGTCGCAGGAACTGATCGAGCGTCTGAAGCACTTTCGCGGCCGTCTGCCCGACGACTTCCGGTTCGACCGAATCGAAGCCAATGGCGGATAGTCACGCGTTCCTCGACAGCAACATACTCTGCTATCTGTTCGGCACCGATCCCATCAAGGCCGATCGTACAAGCGAATTGCTTGCCGAAGCGCCGGTTATATCGGTTCAGGTTCTCGCAGAACTATGCCACGTCGCGAGCCGCAAGGCGAAGATGTCATGGACCGAAATCGAGGAAGTGATGGAGGTCGTTACCAGCGTTTGCGAAGTGGTGCCGCTTACTGCCGCCATCCAGGCAACCGCACGAAGGCTCGCCGCTCGCACGGGCTATACGATTTACGATGCCCAAATTTTGGCGGCTGCTGCCGGTTCTGGTTGTGAAACCGTTTGGAGCGAAGACATGCACGATGGCCATGCAATCACTGATTTCGAAACACCGCTCGTTATCCGCAACCCGTTTGCAATTTAGCGCGGATCGCTGACGCGGAGCCAATTACCAGATCTTGGTGCCGGCTCTTTCTCCCCTCCCCGGCGGGGGAGGGGCTGCGGG
>CAXTOI010000446.1:0-3403 GCA_964245645.1 uncultured Novosphingobium sp.
GGAATTACTTCAAGGATGCCGGCTATGCATCCGATTAAAAGCACGATGCTCTAATTGCTCAAACCTTTGACTTTTGCGCAATTGGTAAAGCCGCGCGGCGCCCCCGCGTCACCCACTTGGCACCGGTCGACGACCGGGCCGATGGCATAAGCGCCATTGGTATGAGGATCACCCGATCGGCATGGTTCACCGCTTCCACCCGTCCATTCTGCGCGAATATGACATTCGCGGCGTTGTCGGCACCACGCTCCACGCTGATGATGCCTACGTCATCGGCCTGGCCTTTGCGGCAAGGATGCAGCGCCAGGGCGGCGGCAAGGTGGCCGTCTGCTACGACGGGCGCCTCAGCTCGCCCATGCTGGAGGCAGCGCTTGTCGACGGACTGGTCGCTGGCAGCGTCGATGTCGTCCGCCTTGGTCTGGGCCCCACGCCGATGCTGTATTATGCCGAAGCTTCAGCCGAAGATGTGCAAGGCGGTATTCAGGTAACTGGCAGCCATAATCCCCGCGATCACAATGGCTTCAAGATGATAATGCGCGGGCTGCCCTTCTTCGGCGAGGATATTCGGCGATTGGCCGAGGTCGCCCTGCCTGCGAATGAGCAGCTTGCCACGCCTGCGAACGGGCAGCCAAGCGTAATCGAGCCCCGCGGTGCCGTCCATTCGCGCGACATCCTGCCCGCCTACATCGACCGGCTGCTCCAGGCTGTGGCGGGGATCGATCCCGCCTTCCTCACCGGCCTGCGCATCGGCTGGGATGCCGGCAACGGTGCCACCGGCCCCGCGCTGGAGGCCCTGGTTGCGCGCCTGCCCGGCGTGCATCATCTGCTGTTTACGGAGGTCAACGGACATTTTCCCAACCATCATCCCGATCCGACGATAGACGCGAATCTGGCAGATTTGCGGGCGCTGGTCGCCGCAAAGAAGCTCGATTTCGGAGTGGCTTTCGATGGCGATGGCGATCGCATCGGGGTGATCGATGCGCAGGGACGTGCCATCGCCGGCGACCAACTGCTGATGATCTATGCCGAGGATGTGCTGCGCGCACATCCGGGCGCCACGATTATCGCCGATGTCAAAGCATCGCAGGCCGTATTCGACCGGGTTGCCGAGCTGGGCGGGCGGCCGCTGATGTGGAAAACCGGGCATAGCCTGATCAAGTCCAAAATGAAGCAAACAGGCGCGCTCCTCGCCGGCGAAATGACCGGGCATATCTTCTTCGCGGACGACTGGTACGGCTTCGACGATGCGCCTTACGCCGCGCTGCGCCTGATTGCGGCGTCGGTCCGCCTCGGCAAGTCGGTCACCGAGTTACATGACGCGCTTCCGGTCATGATCAACACGCCCGAACTGCGTTTCCCCGTTCCCGAAACTCGCAAATTCGCGGTGATCGAAGAGATAGCTGTGCGATTGTCTGCCGGCGGCGCCATGGTCAATGCCGTCGACGGTCTGCGCGTGACGAGCGAAGACGGCTGGTGGTTGCTGCGGGCGTCCAATACCGAAGCCGGACTGGTTGCCCGCGCGGAGAGCCAGGACGCGGCAGGATTGGCGCGATTGCTGGCGTTGCTGGATGCGCAACTGACAGCCTCTGGCGTGGCACGCTGAGATCAAGTTTGCCGTAAAAACTCTGGGGCCATCGCCCCAGACCCCGTTACGTCAATGTCGCGCATCGCCCAAATCGCCCACGTTCTGCCGTTTAGTTGATTATTGAATATCCTCTATCGTCAGGCTCTGCGTAACCACGACACGCTTGGGAGCCGGCTTGCCATCGGCTCCCACGTAGCCGTGGTCGTACTTGCCCAGATCGCAAGGCATGGCTCCGGCAGCGTATTTGGCGGCGGCTGGACCTTCAGCGCGGATCAACTTGCAGTGGTGAGCGAGCCCATTTTTGTCAACGATGAAGCTGTAGACCAGTGCTGATTGGGCCGGCGGTACGTTTTGTTTGGGAATAACCCAACGAATTGCCGAAGAATAGGAGCCCTCGATCACCGCACCGCGCACATTTGTCGCAGGCGTGAAGCCGCGCACCTGCCTGATCGCATCGCAGGTTGCTTGGTCGAGATCCGCGTGGCCGCTGCTCTGCGTGATGGCGCAGGAACGAACCGAGCCATCCTTGCCGATGACTGCCTCGAACCGAACCGTGCCCTCGTCGCCGTGACGCAGCGCGTCACGCGGATAGCTGCCGATAGATATGCCGGCGGCCGGCAGCAGCGGGGGTGTCTTCTGCTCTGAGGGTGGATCGGCAAACGCGGCGGCGGCGAGCTGTGCGATTGACAATGCCGCTATGCTCGCAATGGTACGGCGTGACTTCGCGGACAAGAAGAAGGGACTCTGCTGAACTCGCTTATAGATCCACATTATTGCCTCCGGCATGTCGCCGTTCATGGAAGATTATCTCTCATCGCCACGTCACGACTTTTCTTGGCGTGCATCGGCAGCGCAAGGGGCGACAATGAACGGTGTGATCGCAAAAAAGACACGATAGTCAGAGGCCTGCGTTTGTAAAAGACACAAGATTGGAATACACAGTCTTCGGCTGGCATGGGAGCTTGGTAGCGGCTACCCGCTCCTCCAGGAAGACGTGGAAAGGAACGCCAGCTAACCACCATACCGCGATATTCGCGCGGCGTTATGTGTAAGAACAAAGCGGATTGTCGGCAGGCGTCCAGTCTCGGACGTTGTGCCTACGACGACCTGGGCGGCCCTGACATGCAGGCTCCTAGCGCCTCTCGTGCCAGCTTGTCGATCCAAGTATCGCCAGACGTCTCGGCCCACGGTCGAACATGTTCGGCGAGAATAGCATCCGCGATGAGCGTGACAGCCTCGAACACCGGCACGCTCACGCAGTTGCTCGACAGCGCCACCATCGCATAAGGAAGCGCCAGCTTGGTGTCGCGTTGCGCAAGCCCCAAAAGGGCTTCGGCTCTGACAATCTCTTCTTTGTCCACGATAGCGTTCAGCAAAGCCTCCCGCACTTGCGGAGTGTCGATGTCTTGCTGTGATAGAAGCATTGTCGCCCAATCGCGATTGGCCAAATCATCGTCTCGCATAATTTCAAAGAGGCGTCGGAGATTTTACAAATGGCGGTCCCGGTCGCCGGGGCCGCCTCGCGGCGGCGCAACGCATTTTCATCGGCGAAGGCGCTCCCAATAAGAGCCACGTCCCCGTTTATGATCGCGTTCAGAAAATCCGACGTTGGATAGTAGTCCTCGCTCATGGGCTCGACATACCAGTCTCGTCGAATGTCCGCATCCCATCAAGCGCGGTCGTTCATCGCCGCCCGTACTTGCCTAGTCCAGGGGTAAGTTGGCCACCGAAAGTGCCGCCTCTTTTACGCATTGCGGCGGGCTACGTAAACGCATCAGCACGCAACAAAGATGATGGGAGCGCGAGGGCAATGGCCCG
>CAXTOI010000447.1:0-3402 GCA_964245645.1 uncultured Novosphingobium sp.
GGGTATTTCCTTATCTTCCAAGCGGCGCTTTGCCATGCGGATCGGCGGTGCTAGAAGCCGCCACCATGACCGGGGCGGGGTTGCGCAACCTTGCGGCTCCCGCGGGCGGTCGGCCTGAGGACAGGCCGGCGTGGTTGATTCGGATTGGTGGGACACTTGGACAGACCGGTTTTTTTCGACCCATCGGGGCGCCGCCGGCGCTGGACCCGGCGGAGCATATTCATCGCGCTGATCGGACTGGTGCTGCTGGCGGTGGCCTTTGCCTCAACCGTGATCACCATTCCCGTGCCTTCGCCGCTGCCGCTCGGCTTCGAGCGCCACACCCCGTTGCGCTTTCGTGCGCAGGTCAGCCGGCTGTCGCACGGGCTGGCGGCGCTGTTCGCACCCGGCGCCAAGGCCTCGTTGCGCCCGGCCCGGCGTGGCCAGCCGGCGCCGCCGATCACGGCGGGCTTCTATCCCAATTGGTCGGATGAAACCGCGCCGTCGCTCGCCAAGCACATCGGTCAACTCGACTGGATCGTGCCGACAAGCGTTGCCATCGACGCGAGCGGCAATCTGAAGATCAGCGAAGATCTGGTGATGCGCCGGATCATCGTCAACAGCATCCATCGGCCGTTGGTGGTGCCGATGGTGCAGAATGTCGTCAACGATGTCTTTTCGACCGCCGCCACATCGGTGCTGTTGCACAATGGCGTCAAGCGCAAGGCGTTCATCGCGGGGCTCGGCGCTTATCTCGACAAATACAACGATGCCGGGGTGGTGTTCGATTTCGAAGCGATCGCGCCCGGCGATATGGCCGCCTATCGCCAACTGATCGCCGAAACCAACAAGGAATTCGACAAGCGCGACCGGCTGGTGGCGGTGACCATGCCGCTGGGCAACCGCGAATGGGTCCCCGGCCAGTTTGCGCAAGTGGCCGACAAGGTCATCCTGATGGCCTATGACGAGCATTACCAGGATGGTCCGGCCGGGCCGATCGCCTCCAACAGCTGGTTCTACAACGAGGTCAGCACTGCGCTGCGCCAGCTGCCGGCGGACAAGGCAATCGTGGCGCTGGGCAGCTATGCCTACGACTGGCATGACGGCAAGGGCGAAGGCCTGTCGGTGGAAGAAGCATGGCTGGCGGCGAACGATGCCGACGCCAACCCCACCTTCGATCATAATTCGGGCAATACCGGATTTTCCTATCTCGACGACCACACCCGCCACGACGTGTGGATGGTGGATGCGGCGACATCGTGGAACCAGATGACGACACTGTCGCGGCTGGGGGTCAATGGCGTGGGGCTATGGCGGATGGGTTCGGAAGATCCCGGTTTCTGGCGTGCGCTGGCATCGTGGCGGGACGGCACCAGGCCCGACCTCGCGTCGATCGATCAGGAAGGCAATGTGGACGTCGAAGGTCAGGGCGAGATCCTGCGCATTACCGCTACCCCGACCACGGGTGGGCGGCAGGTCAATTTCGACCCGCGCAGCAAGCTGATCACCGACGAACGCTACCTCTCGTTACCAACCCCTTTCGTCGTGCAGCGCACGGGCGCTCAGGCCCGGCGCGTAGCCTTGACTTTCGATGATGGGCCGGACCCGATCTGGACACCGCAGATCCTGTCGATCCTGGAAGAATATCATGTGCCGGCGACGTTTTTCGTCATCGGCGAAAACGGCGTGGCCAATCGCGGCCTGCTGCAGCGCGAAATTCGCGACGGCGACGATATCGGCAACCATACCTACACCCATCCCAATCTGGCGCTGGAATCGCCGACCGGCGTCAATCTGGAACTGAATTTCACCCAGCGGCTGGTGGAAGCCTATACCGGGCGCTCGATCCGGCTGTTCCGCGCGCCCTATTTCGGCGATGCCGAACCGACCACCCCGGACGAACTCGTGCCGGCGCTGCAAGCGCAGCAACATGGCTATACCGTCGTCGGGCTGCACGTCGATCCCGGCGACTGGACCCGGCCGGGCGCCAAGGCGATTGTGGATCAGACGCTGGCGCAAGTGAAGGCGGCGACCGCCGATCGCTCGGCCAATGTCATCCTGCTGCACGACGGCGGCGGCAATCGCGCGCAGACCGTGGCTGCATTGCCCGGGATCATCGTCGGGCTGCAACAGGCGGGCTACACCATCGTGCCCGCCGCCACGCTCGCCGGGCTGACGCATGACCAGGTGATGCCCGAATTGTCGGGCGTCGATCTGGCTGCAATCCGTGCCGATGTCTACGCCTTCACCGCGGCCGGCTTCATCATCGTCGGGCTGAACTGGACGTTTTTCTTCGCCATCGCGCTGGGCATCTCGCGCAGCGTGCTGCTGACCGTGTTGGCGATGCTGCCGGGCGGGCGCAAGCCGCCGATCCCCGATGCCACCTTCCGCCCCAAGGTGACGGTGATCATTCCCGCTTTCAACGAGGAACGGGTGATCGAAGCTTCGGTGCGGCGCATCCTTGACAGCAGCTATCCCTATCTCGATGTGATCGTGGTCGACGATGGCTCGAAGGACCGCACCAGCGAGATCGTGGCCACGACCTATGGCGATAATCCCCGCGTCAAACTGATGACGCTGGTCAACGGCGGCAAGGCCAAGGCGCTCAATCGGGCGCTGGAAGCGGCCACCGGCGAGATCATCGTCGCGCTGGACGCCGATACCCAGTTCGAGCCGGCTACCGTGCTGCAACTCGTTCGCTGGTTCAGCGACAGGAAGATCGGCGCGGTCGCGGGCAACGCCAAGGTCGGCAATCGCTTCAATCTGGTGACCCGCTGGCAGGCCGTGGAATACGTCACCGCGCAGAACATCGAGCGCAAGGCGCTGACCCGCTTCGATGCGATCATGGTCGTGCCCGGCGCGGTCGGCGCCTGGCGCCGGGCGGCGCTGGACGATGTCGGCGGCTATCCCGAGGATACGCTGGCCGAGGACCAGGACCTGACGATCGCCATCCAGCGCAAGAAATGGAAGGTCGTCTACGACGAGGATGCCGTAGCCTGGACCGAAGCGCCCGAGAGCTTCCGTTCGCTGGCCAAGCAACGGTTTCGCTGGTCGTTCGGCACGCTGCAATGCTTGTGGAAGCATCGCAAGGTGTTCCGCAAGGGCAAGCCGGGCGGGTTGGCCTATGTGGGTATTCCGCAGGCGTGGCTGTTCCAAATCGTGTTCGCGGTGATATCACCGGCGATCGATCTGGCGCTGCTCGTCGCGGTCATCGGCACGGCCATCCGCGTCCAACAGCACGGCTGGGCCCAGACCCAGACCGACGTGCTGCGGATGTTTTTCTACTGGCTGGCGTTTTCTTCGATCGATCTGGCGTGCGGCTATGTCGCCTACCGCCGCGACAAGCGCGAGACCCGGTTTCCGGCAGTGCTGCTGCTGGCGCAGCGCTTCGTCTATCGCCAGCTGATGTACAGCGTCGTGATC
>CAXTOI010000448.1:0-3396 GCA_964245645.1 uncultured Novosphingobium sp.
GCGATCAATGCGTTCAGCGCGCTCAAGCCGAGCTACAGCATCTGGCTGCTGCCGGTGTTTGCCCTGGTCATTGCGCTGGGCGCGAGCAAGCCGATCGGGGTGGTGGCCTGGGATCGCTATGGGCGCGTTGCCGCCGTGGCTGGCCTGCTGCTCGGCGCGACCATTGCCACCGGGGTTTTCCTGGTCGAAGCACCATGGTTCGTGCATGGCCCCCACCGTTATATCGAGGCAGCGCGCGAACATTCGCCACCGTCGACCGCGATCGTCTATGCTGAACCCGCCACCTTTGCCTACGGCTATTTCCCGATGGTTTATCAATCGGGCGGGCACCTGCCGCAATGGCTGGCAAACGCCGATGGCGTAGAGCGGATTACTATCGAAGGCACTTCACCGGCAGCTCCGCTATCGGCATTGCAGCCATACCAGGGCCTGATCGTGGTCGATATCCATGGCCGCCACTACCGCGATTTGCGCGCTTGCCTCGATAGCCGTTGCCCCGCTTTCCCCACGCCGCCGCTGGTGGATGAGCTTGTCCGAAGCGGGCACTGGTCGGTTGCCGGGCACCAGCGCGGCTTTGGCTTCTATGATGCCGACATCACCAGCCTGACGCCAACGCGGGCAGCTCCCGGTATGACACTGCGCGACGGCAAAGCATTGTGACGGCGCGCAAAATTGTCGTCGGATATGGGTTGCTCGGCGCGATTGCAGTGGCTTCGGGGGTGTTGCTCGCCGCCGCTGCGTTGCGGCTACGCTATCCGGCGCTGGCGCACCGCATCATGCATGAGGAGATGGCGATGCGTTTGAAACATCTGTTTCCGGCCGCGGCCATCTTTGCTGCAAGCCATTCGATGACTGTCGCTGCCGGCGGCGGCGCGGGCGACGCGGGTCCTGTTACGCCCACGGTCATCGGCATCAATCTGGGGGGCATCGGGCATTTTTCGTCGCAACGCGCCTTCGCCAATCTGGCAATCGGCAGCTCCTGGCTGGAGGCGGGATTGGCCCCGCGCTATATTGATCTGGCGGCAGCGAGCCAGACTGCCGATGGCGGGATAGCGTTCGTCCGCCCCGGCGCCACGGCCATCCTGCCGCTGGCAGCGCCCGACACCGGACCGCATGGCGCAACGATCAGGTGCACATGGACCGGGCAGGGCGATGTCGCCCTGACGCGCACGGCCATGGACGTAACCCGCTCGAGCCACAGCCTGCAGTTCCATTGGACCAACAATTGGCACAACTCCACCGGCGTCGACTTTCGGGTCACCTCGGCTGATCCGAAGGATCCGGTTCGGCACATCGACTGCCGGGAAACGACGACCCCGGCCAATGCGGTGTTCGATCTCACCTTCGTAAAGGAACTCAAGGGTTTCAAGACGATCCGGTTCATGGACTGGCAGCGTACCAACGGCAGTCCCATCGAGACCTGGGACAACCGCAATCAACCATCCTCGATCATCTACACCGGGAAGGATGGCGTGCCAGTCGAGCATATGATGGCCCTGGCAAACGAAGTAGGCGCGAATCCCTGGTTCTGCATGTCCTGGAATGCCGACGCGGATTACATCGAGCATTTTGCCCGGTTCGTGCATGATCATCTGCCCGCTGATCGGAAGGTCTATGTCGAGACCAGCAATGAAGTCTGGAACACCGCTTTCGAGGCCACCCGGCAGGCCAGTTCCGAAGGTATCGCAGAGCACCTTTCCACGAACCCGGGCCTTGCGGGATTGTATCGCTACGCCGAAAAAACCACCGCGGTGATGAAGATATGGTCCCAGGTGTTTGCGGATCGTCCCCACAGTCTGGTGCGGGTGGCGGCATCGCAGCAGGATGTGCCGTTCAAGTCCGAAACCGTGCTTGGCTTTCGCGATACCGCCGCACATCTCGATGCGCTGGCGACGGCGGCCTATTTCGGTGACATCATGCATGAAGGGATGACCGACAACCTCGACGAGGCGTTTGCCCGCCTGAACAAGCGGGTCGATCAAACGATAGCCGGGTCGGTTCAGAACAAGGCGGTCGCCCATGAATTCGGCAAGATGTACGTCACCTATGAGGCGGGCCAGGCGGTGGTCATTCCGTACAACATGCCCTTTCTCGCCAGTATAGAGCGTGATCCGCGCATGTACGGCATTTACCGGAAGTTCCTTTCGGCATGGCGCAGCCAGGTCGGCGGCTCGCTCAACCTGTTCAACAACGTCGGCGATATAAGATTTAGCGGCGCGTGGGGCTTGCTGGAGCATAGCGGACAGCCGCTGTCCGAAGCGCCGAAGATGCGCGCCGTCGTCGATGATCGCGCCGCAAATCCATAAGCCTGCATCATCCGAACACGGGGTTTGGTGCGAACTTACAGAACCAGCGCCTTGTGTATCCCCATAAGACTGTCGGACGTTCCTGCAGCGGTAATCGTAGCGGCGAAAGCGCTGGTCCACCAGGCCTCGATCGCCGGTTGCTCGGCGGCGATGACGACATAATAAGAATCGGCGAAATTGTCCCAGGCGGCCATGAACTTGGGGGCCACCGAGGTCAGTACCGGCGCCCCCGCTTCGATCGCATCGCTGAACGCCGGCAGCAGGCCCGAGCCGTTTTCCGCCTCGAACTTGCCGAATTTGCTCAGCATCACCAGATCGCAGCCGCCGGCGATGTCTTGCCGGACCTGTTCGCCCGCCTCGACCAGCGATCCGCCATCGAGCGAACAGCCTGTCGAGCCCGGACCCAGATCCTGAAAGATCGGAAAGCTGCGCCCGCCGGCCAGATTGCGCAAATGGCCTGGCGCGCAGCCGCAACTGTCGCCTGAAGGATCTTCGATCACACCGACGATCCGGATCCGCTGCTGCCATTTCGACCAGAAATCCGCCAGCAATCGCTGAATGGCCACGCTCTCGGCACCTTGCACGACAGCAATCGGCTTTGCGACAATTTCCATTTCGATCCCTGTGGCGCCGAAAGCCGGCGGCGTTAGCGCTTGAGCATATCACGGCCAGGGCTACAGTCGAAGTCAGAAGGAGAATCTCACCATGCCAGTCGCCATACCCGCCGGCGCGCCCGCCACGATCGGTGAGGCGTTTGCCCATATCGCCGGATTGGACAAGCCGAGCATCGACGAACTCAAGGTCATGGTCCTGCTCGAAGCCGCCGGGCAGGAATTGTACCGCAACATGGCTGCCGGCACCGACCATGCGGGGGTCATTGCGCTGCTCGATCACAATGGCCGCGAAGAACTGGCGCATGGTCACCGCGTCGCCAAGGCGATCCGCGCCATTAGCGGCGAGGATTTTCCACCACCCGCTGCCGCCGACAACCCATATCTCGCCACCGGCCTGCCGAGTGCGCCGCTCACCGCCGAAGGTTTGCGCGGGCTGGCGCGTGCGGAGGTGGCGGGTGAGGCGCTGTACCTAAAAT
>CAXTOI010000449.1:0-3393 GCA_964245645.1 uncultured Novosphingobium sp.
CCATTGATCTTGACCGCCTCGTTCCACACCACCGATTGCAGCCCCTGCTTGGGCTTCCAATGGAACTTGACGAAGGTGGATTTGCCCGCGCCATCGACCAGCCGGAACGTATGCACCCCGAACCCTTCGATGGTGCGCAGCGATCGCGGAATGGCGCGGTCGGACATGATCCACATGATCATGTGGAAGCTTTCAGGCGTGAGGCTGACGAAGTCCCAGAAATTGTCATGCGCGGTCTGCGCCTGCGGGAAATCGCGATCAGGCTCGGGCTTGGCGGCATGGATCAGGTCGGGGAACTTGATCGCATCCTGGATGAAGAACACCGGGATGTTGTTGCCGACGAGATCCCAGTTGCCTTCCTGGGTATAGAGCTTGACGGCAAAACCGCGCACGTCGCGCGCCAGATCGGGCGAACCCTTCGAGCCCGCTACGGTAGAGAAACGTACGAAGGCCGGGGTGCGTTCGCCTACGCGCTGGAACACATCGGCGCGGCTGACATCGGCAAGGCTGTCGGTCAGTTCGAAAAAGCCATGCGCGCCATAACCGCGAGCATGGACGACGCGCTCGGGAATGCGTTCATGATCGAAATGGAACATCTTTTCGCGGTAATGGAAATCTTCCAGCAGCGTCGGCCCGCGCGCGCCCTGCTTGAGCTGGTTCTGGTCATCCGCAACCGGAATGCCCTGTTGCGTGGTCATCGTGGCGACATCGCCGCCGGCAATCTGATGGGTTTCACCGCCCGCGCCTGCGGTTTCGGCAAAAACATAGGAGATTGCGGCGTCGGCCGGAACGGGATCGGCAAACGGCGGCGACATGCCGCCGATATCGGTGCCCGCCATGGGGGGCGCCGCCAGCTTGTCGGCAGTCTTGCCGGATCGCTTGGCGGCCGGGGTCTTGGATGCGGGCGTCTTGGCCATGGTTGTTCCTTTGCAGCGGGCACAGCGGGAGCCCGCAAGCCCAGGCTTGCAGTGCTTCCCAAAATATCGATCAGCCGAGGAAATGCATAATCATGCGCAAAGTTCAGCGCGCGCTCGCAAAAATAACCTGTATTAACACGGTTACTTGTCGCCGCGCAACTACCTCAACTTGGCAAGGTCGGGCAAATCGTCCAACTCGGTATCGACCTGACGGTTGGCCACCGATCCCTCCACGATGACCAGCACCGCAGCGGCGATCACCAGCAGAAAACCGAGGATGGCCATCACCGTGCCGCCCCAGACGATGACCGCGCTATTGGGCATCAGCACATCCCAGGCCGCAAAGATCAGCGACAGGATGAGCAATACGGCCGCCGCCATCCCGACCAGCGTGGCCCAGCCCATCACCTTGCAGCGATACCGATACGTCATGATCTGGGCCTTCAGCCGGCCGGCGGCTTCGTCGGGATGGTCGTTCGATCGATAATCCTCGACCGCTTCGCGATATCGCATCGTGGCGTTGTCGTAGCGCTGCTGCAGAAATCCCATGAAAATCCAGGCAGCGAAAATGATCGATGCATTTGGTCCCAATGCCTTCAGGACATCGGCAAGCTCAGTCAAGACCGGCCGACCTGGCCTGGAAGCTGCCGATCATTCGGCCTGCTTTGCCTTCGACGGTGGTTTCCTGGGATCGGGCACGCCCTTTGGCGGCTTGGCCTGCTTGTTGGTCCAGCGCTGGTCGGCGCTCGAAGCAGTACCCGTCACGTTGCGCGAATCTTCCGGCTCCAGCTCAGACATGCTCTCACAACACCGTTTCGCTCAACCCCAGCGCATCCTCGCCGACATAGCGGGCATATTCCTCGGCATAGCGATCGGTCAGCAGTTCCTCCTGCTCCGCCGTGGCCTTCTGCTTCAGGTCGAGAAACCAGTCGCCTTCCTCGGTATAGACGTGGTGTTTGACCGCGCCTTCGATATGTTCCAGCTTGTCGATGAAGTCCTGGCTCATCGGCTCCAGCGTTTCCAGCGCCGCCATCTGCACCTCGACCAGCGCCTGCTCGTCGTAAGCAAGACCAGCGTGCCCCTTTTCACCGGCTGCGCTCAGCAGTGGATAGATCACGACTTCTTCGGCCAACGAATGCCCGTTCAGCAACACCGCCAATTGCTTGAACTCGGCCAGCCGCTCGAACGCATCCGTCGCTTCCTTGACCGCTGCAAACGATTCTTCGATATCGAGATGATGATCGAGGATCTGCGACAGCCAGTCACCGGGCCTGGCGGCCTCATTAGCCTTGGCCCGCGCCTTCATGCGCGCTTCCTGGCTTTCCGGCGGCGTGACGGCGGCGATGAATTTGTCGACGATAGACATGGATGATCTCCTGATCAGGACCCTGTCGCAACAGGCACTAGGAGAACCGCATCATCCTGGCTACGTTCCCGCCGTGAGGACAGAAATAATCTGCATTAGCGTCTTTCCAAGCAAGGCGGCGCCAGCCCGCTCCCCGTGGCGCGTGCTTCGACGCAATATCCGGAAATTCACCCGGCAAACTCATGGGCAAAGCGGTCGATCGCCGACTCCAGGCTGGGCATGATCAGCCCGCGTTCGCTGGTCATTGCCGCATAGGCCGGCCGCCGCGCCACCCAGCCCATGGCCTGCGCCGGCTGGGGATCGACGAGCCCGGCCGGCAGATCCATTTCCTGCGCGATCGCCACTGCAAAATCGGCCCAGGACAATGCCCCGTCGCTGACCAGGTGCCACAAGCCGCATTCGTCATCGATGATCAGGTCCAGCGTGGCGCGCACCAGGTCGGGGACATAGGTCGGCGATGTCACGCAATCCGCTGCCGCGCGAAACGGCTGGTTGGAGCGCAGCGACCTGACCAGATGCACCGCAAAATTCTGCTGGTCGAACGGCGAGAAAAACGATGCGGTGCGGATATTCAGCGTGCGCCCGCCCGCCCCGCTCAGCGCGTCGTCGGCCATGGCCTTGCTGTGGCCATAGATATTCAGGGGCGCCGCCGCGTCGCTTTCGCGATAGGCGCGCGCCGCCCGGCCATCGAACACCAGATCGCTGGAGAAACAGGTGTAATGAATGTCGCGGTCGCGGCACGCGCGAGCCAGTTCCACGCTGCCGGTAAAATTGGCGGCAAAGCAATCGTCCTGCCTGGCTTCGGCCTCTTCGACCCGCACCCAGCCGGCGCAGTTGATCACCGCCCAGGGGCGCAGCCGATCGAGCACGCTGCCCGTTGCGGCGTTGTTGCTCAAGTCGATGGTGTCGCGCCCGGTTAGGATATGGGCGATATTGCGCAGCCGGCAGGCCCCGGCAAAAGCCTGGCCCAGCGTCCCGCTCGCGCCGGTGATCAGGATCGGCCGGATCGGCGCACGCCGCCTGTTGGGCGGCTGGGGATCGAACCTGGCCGCAGCGCCTCGCCACCAGCCTGCCCCCGCCAGCACCGGATGGTCAGGGGTCTGCCCCCTG
>CAXTOI010000450.1:0-3373 GCA_964245645.1 uncultured Novosphingobium sp.
TCACGGCAAATGGCATCAAAGGCGCAGCTAGAAAACAAGCGACATTCGAGAAGGCCATGCAGACCCCGGCCCATTCGGTAGCGCGATCGAATTGCGGAGTCTTACTGTTGTAAGCGCCGAATACGTGCTGCGCAACGGCCAGCGCTTGCTGCTGCCCAGCGCCGCCGAGATTCTGGTCAGTTTCGAATCGATGTAACTGACCGAACCATCCACGCCGAGCCCTGGCAGGGGAGTGGCGTTGATTTCGAGTTCCACCCCCTTGTTGCGGGCATCGCCGGCGTTGGCCACTACGCCGCACGGGCCGCCGCCATAAGCCGAGCAATCGGCGAGCGGCAGCTGGATGTTCTTGTAATTGTCGAGGTAGGCAGAGACGTTCACACGCAGATGCCGGTCGAACAAGTCCGTCTTCAGCCCAACTTCGTAATTGGTCAGCGTTTCGGGCTTGAAAGTGCCCTGTATCGCCTGTTGCGCGGTGAACGGTCGCGCGCTGGTGCCGCCGCCCTTGAAACCGGTGGAAATAGTCCCGTACAGCAGGACGGCGGGCGAAAAGCGGTAATCCACCGACGCGCGATAATCGAACCGGTCGCCGTTGTAATTCGAGGTCAGCCCGTTCAGCGCACCCAGGCCGAAGGCGCCGGCCAGACCGCTCAGCGGGGTGCCATCGGGATTGGTGCGGACGAAAGTATAGTCCTTGTGTTCTTTCGTGTAACGCACGCCGCCAGTGAAGG
The DNA here is from genome assembly GCA_964245645.1 of uncultured Novosphingobium sp. Lineage (GTDB taxonomy): Bacteria > Pseudomonadota > Alphaproteobacteria > Sphingomonadales > Sphingomonadaceae > Novosphingobium. Next base: position 729 of record CAXTOI010000450.1, read on the forward strand.
TCAGGCCTTCCAGCCCCGGATGGACGATAGCCGTGGCATAGACCGCCTTGCTGTTGGCCCTGACCGGATCGTTGCCCAGGAAGGTGAGATAGGCGCCCGGCACGATGTAACCGATGTTCTGGATAGTATAGTAGATAGTCTTCTGGTTCGAGTAGAACCCGCCGACGGTGTATTGGATGGCGTTGTTCAGCAACGCCCCGTTCAGCCGCAGTTCCTGGCTGAAGAAATTGAACCGCAGGCGATCGAACCCGCCCGCCTCCTCGCGCACAGCGGAATTGCCCAGGATCGGCTCGATGCCGGGGGAAAAATCATCATCGGTGCCGAACGTCGCGGTGTAGCGGCGGTAGGCGGTGATCGAGGTCAGCGACACGTCGGGCGCGAGCTTGAACACACCGTTCAATGATCCACCGCCGCCCTGGAACTGGTTGGTATGCTGGAAGTCGAACCCTGTCGTATGGAAATCGGCGTAGGTGCAGTATTTGCCGCAAATGTAATTCGCGTCTGTCGAAAAAGTCAGCACTTCGGGCGAATTGGTCTGGTTCTGATCGCTGTAATCGCCCGATAGGGTAATATCGACTACCGGACTGGGGTTGTACCGCAACTGGCCGCGCAGCGCCTTGAAGTCGGTCTCGCCCAGCTTGTCGACGGTGCAGTTGCCCGCGCCTCGGGTGGCGGCGATATTCTCGGGGTTGCCGGGCTTGGCGCAGCCGTAATCGACCAGCGAGACAAAGCCGTCCTGATGCTTGAAGACGCCGGCGAAGCGGCCGAACAATGAGTCGGTCAGCTTGAAATCGGCGCCGGCGCGCAGATTGATCGTGTTGCGGTTGCCGTAGGTCGCCTCGACATATCCGCCCTCGTTGCCGTCGGGCTTCTTTGAATAGAGCTTGATCGCGCCGCCTTCCGAATTGCGCCCGGCCAGCGTGCCTTGCGGGCCACGCAGGATTTCCACGCGATCGAGGTCGAGCAGGTCGAACAGGCTGCCGGTCAGCGTCGCGTAATAGACGTCGTCGATATACATGCCGACGCCCGGTTCGTACGCCGGATTGAAATCGAACTGGCCCACGCCGCGAATCGCGGTGCCGATCGACGGACCGAAGGCGCCGCCGCCGGGGATGATGATGACGCTGGGCGACTGCTTGGCCACCTGCGCGATGTTGGTCTGGCTGCGCGCCGCCAGCATCTCGCTGCTGACCGCGGTAATGGCCAGCGGCACATCCTGCAGCCGCTGTCCGCGAAACTGGGCGGTGACCACGATATCCGGATTGCCGGTGTCGGCAGGGGTTGTGGTCGAGGCCGGTGCTGCGGGGTTGGCCGCCTGGACTTCAGGAGACTGGTTGGCGGTACTGGTCTGCGGTGCGGTCTGCGCGAGGGAGGGTGTCGCCAGCAGCAGCGCTGCGCCGGACGCGGAAGCCAGCAGGTTTGCCAAACCGGGCACAGGACGGAAATCTTTCATCGGGTACCTCTCCTTTGGTCACGGCAAGCCCGTCCTTCGATGGATCGCGGCTTCCTTCAGCAAACACGTTTTTACGCGTCGTATTGTTGTATAGGCATACAGTTCATAGCCTGACAATGGGGAGCAAAACTACCACCATAATGACTGACAGCTTGGCGGCCGGCGAAGAACGGCGTGATTGCATCTCGCACAATTGCTGCGCAACATGGGATCAGCACCTTATGAAGGACGCAGCATGACCAGGGCTGAAATAAACTATGCCGCACGCGGTCACTCGCGCATGTGCTATTTCGCGAACGATTCCAGTCGCGATACGGTCTTGATCGCGCCTGAGGTAATGGAGATCATGGATGCCCGTTCGCTGATCACGACGCTCGATCGGGAAGGGTTCGCCGTCGTTGCGCATCGCAGCCGGGTCACTGACTTTGCCGATGCCGAGCAAGTGGCGCGGGTTCATCCGCCGGAAATCGCCGCGCTGCTGCGGGCTGCGACGGGGGCCGAGTCGGTGGTGGTCACCGGCCCGGGGGTGCGGCGCTTCGCCGAACGGTCCGATCTGTCCGGCGCGCTTGATAATTCACGCCCGGCCCGCTTTGCGCATGTCGACGTGTCGGATAAGACCGCGCACCAATTTTCGCAGCGGTCGCGGCCGGACGCTGCCAAGACGCCGCGCCGGGTGGCCCATTATAACGTCTGGCGCGCATTGTCCGTCGCGCCGCAGGATGTGCCGCTGGCGCTGTGCGACGCGCGCAGCATTCAGCCCGACGATTTGCTGCCGGCCGATGCGATCTTCGATCGCGACGGCGTCGATCTGTGGTCCATGGAAGGACTGGTGGTTGCGCATTCGCCGTCGCACCGCTGGCACTGGTTCCGCGATCTGGGGCGGGACGAGGTGATCGTGTTCAAGACCAACGACAGCGATCCGGATGTTGCCCATGCCGTGCCGCATGTCGCGTTCGACGACCCCGATTGCCCGGCCGATGTGCCGCCACGGGCATCGATCGAGATGCGGGCCATCGCCTATTGGTATTGATCGTCCGGGATTTGGTTTCGGGACCGGGTAGGCGGTCCAGGATAGCTTGTACCCGCGCGGCGCCCCCGCGTCACCCATTTGGCACCGGTCGAAGACCGGGGCCGATGCTATTATGTCAGATCGGCGAGGCTGATCTCCCGGCCATCCAGCGCGGCGCGGGCG
>CAXTOI010000451.1:0-3368 GCA_964245645.1 uncultured Novosphingobium sp.
CCAGCGCGCTTACACCGTGTATCTGCAGGACGAATGGCATGTCGTGCAGAATTTGGTAGTCAATCTGGGCGCGCGCTTCGATGAAAACGATGGTCCGCGCAAGGAGCGCCAGCTGAGCCCGCGCATCAACACCGTGTGGACGCCCGGCGGCGGCCTGACCATCCATGCGGGCTACGCGCGCTACTTCGCGCCGGCGCCGTTCGAGCTGATTTCAAACAGCAACCTGGCGCAGGTGTTCAACACCACCGCCACCCCCAACGTGCGCACCAACGATGCCACTTACGCCCAGCGCGAGCATTATTTCGACGCGGGCTTCCTGCAAAAGCTCGGCCACCTGACCTTCGGGCTTGACGGCTATTATCGCCGTTCGACGCATCTGGTCGATGAAGGCCAGTTCGGTGCGCCGATCATCTTCACCCCGTTCAATTATGCCAAGGGACGCATCTTCGGTGCCGAATTTACGACCAACTACACCAACGGCGGCTTCAACGCTTATGGCAATGCAGCCTATCAAAAGGCGCAAGGGATCAACATCGTTTCCAACCAGTACAATTTTGCCGCTGCCGACCTGGCCTATATCGCGAACCATTATATCTACCTGGATCACGATCAGACATGGACAGCGTCGGCGGGCGCCTCGTACCATTGGCGCGATGGCGGCCTGACCGGTTCGCGGATCTCGGCGGACATGGTCTACGGGTCGGGATTGCGGCGCGATCTCACGCTAGCGGACGGCAGCAACGTCCCCAACGGCGGTGCGATCCCCAGCTATGTCACCTTCAACGTTTCGGCCGGGCACAATTTCGCCACCAGCGGCTTGGATGTGCATGTGGACGTGCAGAACCTGTTCGATCGCATTTACGAAATCCGCGACGGTTCCGGCGTAGGCGTCGGCGCACCGTCGTTCGGCGCCCGGCGCGGTTTCTTCGTGGGGGTCGCCAAGACGTTCTAGCTGAATAACCAGGCGAGCGTCGGAGAATTACTCGCTCGCCTGGGCTATGCTGGCTTCAAACATCGGTAAGGTTCCCGTCAGTTTCATCGGCGGTCGAGATAAATCGAGCATCGGCGTGAATATGGCGCAACTTTCACTCTTGCTTTTGGTCGGCGCCTGCGCGGGCGTCGCTACCGCGCTGGGAGGAACCCTCGCGATCCGCTTCCGGTCGGCGCAGAAGCTGTTGTTCAGCTTCAGCGGCGGGGCAGTGATTGGGGTCGCGCTGCTCGATCTCCTGCCCGAAGCACTCAATCTTGCAGGATCGGTCCGGCCTGCGCTGGGCGTGACCACCGCTGCCGCCGGTGGTTTTGCCGGCTATTTCCTGATCCATCGTCTGACGCACATCTTGTCGAGTCGCCGGGGTGTCCATAGCTTTCAACTTGGCCCGGCAAGCCTGAGTATGCACAGCCTCATGGACGGACTGGGTATCGGGCTCGCCTTTCAGGTGTCGGCGGCGGCCGGCGTGATCGTCGCCATCGCCGTAGTCGCGCATGATTTCCTGGATGGGGCCAATACCGTCATTTTAAGCTTGGCCAGCGGGCAGGCAGTCGCCACGGCCCGCCGCTGGCTGATCATCGATGCGTTTGCACCGCTCATGGGAATCGTTCTGGCGTGCCTGTTGGCGGTGCCCGAAAGCGCGCGCGGATTGCTGCTCGCCGTGTTTGCCGGCGGATTTCTTTACATCGGCGCGAGCGAACTGTTGCCCCGCAGTCATGACGAAGAAGCAGGTTTCATCCACGTCGGTGCAACCGGGCTCGGTCTCGCCTTCATCTACGTTGTTGTGCGGCTGGCGGGTGCATAAAGGCATTTGTTCAAAAGGCCATCCCAGGGTTGAGCCGAATGCAGGTATTTTGCGGCGCCATGTCATGATCCGGATAGTCGGAACCTATTCGGCGCTACTCATCTAGGACAAAGACAACCGCATGAAAGACGATGAGCGGCGTTTTCTGTCAAACACGGACATACACGTGCAGGAAGTGGAAAGTCTTATCCTGGTGGTCAGCTGTCCGCCCCGTCAGGGGTTAGAAGACACAGAAGCAGCCGCCCATGCCGCCGGATCGGCCGCTTATGCGGTTGCTTTGGGAACTTCTAGTGCTGAGCGTCATTGATTTTGCAATGAAAGTCTGAATCTATGTCTTCGGCAAGACCGGAGACCGGATATGATTGCAAGACAATCTGTTGTGAAGCGCTACGTCGTTGAGTTGAGTACCGGGGAGCGTGAACGGCTTGATGGGTTGATTCAGAAGGGCAGAGCGCCTGCTCGGCAGCTTTTGAAGGCGCGTATCTTGCTGAAGGCCGATGCGTCGCAAGCCGGTGCCGGCTGGAGCGATAGCCGGATTGCTGAAGCGCTTGACACCAGCATCGCCACGATTGTCCGCGCCCGCCAGCAGTTGGTGGAGGGTGGCTTGGATGGCGTGCTGACGCGTAAGCACTCGCCGAACTCGGCGCGCAAGCGCATCTTCGATGGCGCGGCCGAGGCCAAGCTGATCGCGCTTGCCTGCTCCGAACCGCCCAAAGGCCGCATACGTTGGACGCTGAGGCTGCTGGAAGCTGCGGCGGTAGAGTTGAACATCGTTGATCGCGTAAGCGACAATACGATCGGGCGGACGCTCAAAAACACGCTCAAACCCCATCTCCAGAAGCAATGGGTCATCCCGCCCGAGGCTAACGCAGGCTTCGTAGCTGCCATGGAAGACGTGCTGGAGGTTTATCACCGGCCGCATGACCCGGACCGCCCTTTGGTCTGTCTGGACGAAACCAGCAAACAACTCATCAAAGAAACCCGTGTGCCGATATCGGCAAAGCCGGGGCGACCGGCACGCCACGACTATGAGTATGAGCGAGGCGGCACGGCCAACCTGTTCATGCTGTTTGCGCCGCTCGAAGGTTGGCGGCATGTCGAGGTGACCGATCGCCGCACCGCTATGGATTACGCGCAGATACTCAAAGACTTGTCCGACCGACACTTCCCCGCAGCGAGGCGAATCATACCGGTACAGGATAATCTCAATACGCACACGCCAGCGGCGCTCTATCAGGCGTTCCCACCTACTGAGGCGCGCAGGCTCGTCGAGCGCTTTGGGTGGCACTACACCCCCAAACACGGCAGTTGGCTCGACATGGCCGAGCCCGAACTCAGCGTCCTCGCCGCTCAGTGCCTCGACCGCCGCATCCCCGACAAACAATCCCTGGCCGACCAAATCGCCGCTTGGCAAAAACCCAGAAACACCAAGCGCGCCAACGCCAACTGGCAACTCACAACCGCAGATGCCAGGATCAAGCTCAAACGACTATACCCAGCAGTGTGAACAACTCAGAGCACTAGTCTTACTGCGTCATAAACTGGGCTGTGGTTGGCGTGGTTCTGTTACAGCAC